>JACOVN010000044.1 GCA_016177315.1 Candidatus Woesearchaeota archaeon | reverse complement strand
GCCTTATACGCTCTTGCGTCGCTTCTTCCTGCTGCGGGAATAGCCTATGAAAAGACTCCTTCCGATCCTTCAAGGCTTCCTGGCTATGTTTCCTTGGAATCAAGAATAATCAAACAGCTGAGATCTGCAAAGAACGAACAGGATGGAATTTCTATGGAGATCTGTGATTATCGGTTGGTTTCTCCTATGCTAGCAGAAGAGGTTTCTGATACAGTCCCACAAGGCGTTATGCTCCAAGCATTAGATCTTCTTATGTCAGAAATCCCAACAACCTATGGCGCTATGGAACAGCTCAAGCTGGATTTGCAGGATGCAGAAAAGCGGAGGGTATTGCCATTTGCTGTATTGTTGCGAAGTTCGACATTCGATGCATTGCGGCACATCGACCCCTCCGATGATTTTGCGATTCTTTACAAGGGCCAATTGGTTGTTATGCGCGGCCAAGTTTCTCAGGTAGAGAATGGCCACCAATTGGCAAAGGCGCTGGATGCAATACTGCAAGAACATAACATACAGCCTTCTTGCTACCACTTTGTCAATCCCGGCTTTGTGGATTACGCCTTGGACTTCCAGCGACCATGGGAATCCTCCATTAAGCTGGACCCAGAACTGGGGAAACGCGCCACGGAGAAAACCTCTATCATCGCTGTGATTGAGGATGAGGCGCGAGAGGTCCGGGGTGTGCTTGGATATGCTGCACCATCTCAGCAAGAAGGCAAGAATCATGAACCGCAAGAGAAGAAAGGAAAGGAAGATGCATACCTTCTCTTCTCCTTTGACATTGCAATCACGAAAGCGCATAACGGTTTTCTGTTTCAAAGCGATCGTGGAAAGCACAGCATCACCTTCCTTATTGATTGGGATGGAGATGGAAAGGTAGATGTACAAACCGGCATACAGAGGGAAGTAGAATTTTTGCTCCAGCCGAACCAAGAATAGCAGCACCTATCTGCTGCTGTCTGCCTGCCGCTCCAATTCCAACTTCTTCGCAATGGCATTGGAGGCATTGCTCATGTTGTATGCGTTCAGAATTTCGTCCACTAAACAATCCACAGCAGGCTTCTTCGAATTAAAGGATTTCTGATACGTTCCCTGCACAACGTGCTTCAAGACAAGGTCGATCCTTCTCTGCGGAGAGCACTCCACTGCTTTCGGATATCGTGCTCCGCCATATTCAATCGTAATGATCTCTTCTCTGGGAGCAGCATGCTCTATGGCTTTGACAAACACCTTAATAGGATTTTCCTTGGTTCTCGCTTCAATCTTCTCGAATGCTTGCACAACCATGGCATAAGCGTTCTGCGCCTTTCCCGTGATATGCCCGGATGTCCGGTAATGCTTCTTTCCCTTATGCCCCGGAACCATGAGCCGGTTGATCAAGCGCTCGACAATGAAAACTTGGTTCTTGCGAAATCTGCTGCCGGCATAGCGCGCCCCTGTTTTGGGCACGATCCTTGGCTCAAGAGAGACATACTCCTTCAGTCCAGCATCCACTACCTCAATGCCTTCCATGCTCCAGCGGTTGAAGGCTAAGATGCCTGCGCTGCTTGGCTTTTTGGCTTCGGTGGTCATGGTTTTCCCTTATCTGGATTTCTCCATCTTTGGTTTTGGTAATTGCACTGGCAGATCCGCACTGATAACATAAGCGGAAAAAGTAGTTTGAAGGAAATCGCGAACCTCAAAACTGACAATATACGCTCCTCCTGGTGGTGCGTCCAGTTGTCGTTGGGAAAAAACATAGGTTGGTGAACGACCTTCGCTTGCTGCTCTCGTTGTTGCCCTGTTCCACTCCAGCTTTGAGCGATTGAGCATACGGTTTTGATTGTCCCGATACATGACCCACCATGCTTTGTCTGCTATTCCTTCTAAATTGGCTTGAATGTAATAACGAATCATGCCGTCTGCCATAATCATTGCAACGGACCTTGGTTCAATGACGGAATATCTTCTTGGCTCTGAGTTTGAGAAGTATTGGCTCAAAAGTTCTGGTTCTCCAGCTGCTAGTGGGCGGCTGCCGAGAACAATGCCTCGTGCATCGTAGAGCGCAAGAGTGTCACCAACGGAAATGCCTCTGTCCTCACTGATAATGGAAACGTTCTTCACCTCTTGCCTCTTTACTGGAACAGGGAGCAATGGCACGGCACGTTCGCGTGCTTTTTTAAAGGCCTGTGCATCCCGGCCCTCGGTAAGAACATAGTTGAAATAGGTTGTGGGGAGTGCTCGCGCATTGGGAAATTCTCTCATCTCCAGAGCATCAACGTCTCCAATGGCTTCTTCTAATGCAGCCTTGGGCGTTTGGGTTTGCGCAAAAACTGGTTGTGCAACTATTGGCATACTCGCCAGAACAACAGCACCCAAACCACAAAGCAATTTTCCCATCTTACTTCCTTGCCTTCTCAATTCTTCCTTTCAGTAACGCATCCAAGCTCTGGTCATTCACTTTGATAACCTGCCACCGAATGCCAGACAAATCTCCCTTTGTTTTTCCCTGCCTACCGCCAATGCATTCAATAATCACTTCATCATGCTCATCCACCATTTTGGTTGCACCATCGCCTGGCAGGAATACGGTCACTTGCCTTCCATTCTTGATGAGTTGAATTCTGGCACACTTCCGCATGGCAGAGTTTGGCTGCTTTGCTTCAATTTGTACTTTTTCCAGAACAAGGCCACGTGCCTGAGACGCCCCTTCCAAGGGATCTGCCTTTTCCTTCAAATGCAACACTCTCCTTTTATACCATTTATTCAGCCATCTACTCTGCTTTCTTCTTGCCTTCAGCTTCTTCCCTGCATTTAAACCGCTTGGTTTGTGGCCCATAAAACATTCCCTGCATTCCAGATTTGGTGGGTGTTTATAAAGGTTTTGGCGTGAAACGAGTGTCGAGAATAGCAGTATAAAGCTACTTTATAGTGATGAAAAGAGTAAGCTTTATATATGGGTTCGGCATTCCCAGAGGTGGGATTTTTATGAGCGGAAAGCATCTATATGAACTGAAGAAAGATCCAGCCTACATGCGCATAGGGGAGCGACTCAATACGCTGGCCAAGGAGCACAGCTTGGATAATGCGGAGTTAGTAAGAATTATCGGTTGCGGCGCAACCATGAAGAGGGTAGAGGATTGGAGAGGGGAACGTACCAGACCGACAGCAGATATTTATCCTCGAGTAGATCACGTACTGAAAACATATCCGAATCATACTCCTGCGCCAGAAATCCCAAGCAAATCAGTGCTTCAGCGCACTAATAAGGGTTATAACACAGATAGTCTGCGCGAGAGAATCAATGCCTATTGCAGGATTCGAGACATCCCCGTTACGCAACTTGCTGATGAGCTGGAAATTCCAAGAAGCGCCATGGGCCATTATTCTAGAGGACACACCCTTCCTCCTCCATCGATTTACCTCTTGAAACTCGAGCCGGAACTCAAAAAAATTTTGCAAGGGGAGGCAGTAAAAGAAACCCAGGGTGCAATCCCGGCTGCTATACCAGGAACGCTGGAAGCTGCGCTTGTTGATTTGGGTGAATTGAGAAAAAAAATTGATGGAATTGCAGCAATACTGATACCAGCGGCACGTGCAACGGTTAGTGTCGACCATGTCTACGATCGTACGGGCGTCGAGCCGGTACTGCTTGCAGATACAGCAGCAGAATTATTTTACGCTTTGTACCGAATCTTGGAAATGGGCAAAAGAGATCCTGCATTTCGAGAACAATTTTCCAGCATGGTGCCGAATGAAGACTTGAACTGGTTAGAGCAGAATCTGGAAGCCATGTGGAAGGAAGGCTTGGCATACCTAATCAGTGCACAAAAATTACCGCGTGGACCGAGGAGGGGAAGATGACAAACCTAGAAAGAGATCCCCCTTCTTCGAGAAAGGGTGTTGGGAAATTTGTACCATACAAGATCGGGGATGAGCCTTTCGCCCTTGAGCAGATTGCAGAAATGTATCCGACTCCATTCCTCGCTCTCAAGGAGTATGTGAATAACCCTATCGACCGGAGACTGCCTGGAATTCCGCTCTCTGTGGAGATTATCGTAGATGTAGCGGAGCATCAGATAACCCTGCGAGACAATAGCTCTGGCATCCCTTATGATTTCCTTGAGAAAATTCCTGAGAGCATTGCTGTTTCCCAGTTTCGTGGACAACTCGATGTGCTCTCTGGAAAAGGCTTTGGCATGCTTGCTGCGTTGGGAACCTTGGAAGCAAGTGGTGTACGCGTCTACACCAGACCGAGAGATATCGATCCTGCAGAGACCTACTACATGGCCATGCGCCCGATACAGCAGAAAGGCGCTGAAGTAAGGCCAATTCATCGAAACTATTCTCCTTTCCAGCATCAAGAGGATTATGGTACGGTAATATTCCTGGAGGGCTTGGATTCAGAGCTCTTGTTACAGTCATTCAAGCCAGAAATGCTGGCACCACAGTTTGCAGAGCTATACGATCCTCTCCTCCGGAAGGACATTGTAAAGATTGGCATCTCTATAGCTGAAAAGGGAGAGGTAAAACAGGATTCGCTTCGGGAAGTCCTGCCATTGGAATTCCCGGGTGATCGATTCTATTATGAACTGCACGAAATAGGTGCGGATAAAGACAACCGGCAACGCACCATTGAGGTATTGCTGTTTGCGGATCCAAATCCAGAAAATGCGGAAGGAAAGATTGCACTCTATCGAAGCGGAATGAGAGTATATCCCTCTATTACTGCTTTGCCTCAGTTCAGGACAGAAGCCTGGAGATCTGGAAGGGTCAGTGGTTGGGTAAATGCTAACTACCTAAGGCTCACAGCGCCGAGAACAGACGTGCAGCAAGATACAAGAGCATTCCGGAAATTCTTGAGTGATATGCGCACTATAAATTTGGAAGGTAAGATAAAAGAGAAAATCGCTGAGCTTGAGCAACAGGAACCTGAAGAGCGATTGAAAAGAGAAATCGAAACTGCAAGAAGGGCCCTTGACGTGGTTATGGAATCATACCGGCGCTTAGAGCTAAAAATAGAGAAAACGCTGGAACTGCAAAAGCCGCAGATAAGCTTGCCTCCCCTACTCGATGAAAGGAAGAAGGTAGAGGAAAAATCGGAAGAAGGAAAGAAAAAGCCAGACATCCCAGTGCCTGTTGATGAGCTTCCCATTAGCATTGAGGATTTATTGGCAAAGGCAAGGCAGATAGAGGAGCAAGAGGTAGAGGAAGAAGAGGCTCAGGCAGAAAGTCCGGAAGAAAGTCCAACAGGACAAGAGACACCTGTGGAAAGAAAACCCGAACAGCCAAGAATAAAAAGAAGGCCGAGAAGGAGGCGAGAGTCCATAATAATTGGAGAATCGCAAGAGCCGGTATATAGCGTCCTTCCGTCAGATCACTTTCTTGGCAATGAATCAAACCTACGATCGAAATACGACGACGATTTAGGCAGGATTTTGATTAACAGAACCCACCGAGATTATCAAACCGTATTCAAGCAGAACAACAATTTCAAGAAGCAATTGCGGTATCTTACAGAACTCATCTGCGGAGAGCTGGGAAAAATGGAGGCGAGGGGTGTACTCCGGGCGAGGCTCATCACACCAGAAGCCGCATTGAATTTAGCATTCCAGATTGCACAGGACTTGTATCATGATACCATTCCTCGTTTGCGCTAAAGGGTACTTTTTTGTTGTCTGAAAAAAAGAGGAAATGTAGATACTGGTAAATGAACCGAAGGTGAGAATATGCGATTAGACCATATGCTCGATGCACTGAAGGATGAACTAGATAGAAGGCTTTGTGAGGTAGAGCAGGAGTACTGCCAACGGGCTGAGCAGCTGGTTCGAGAATCCCTGGCAAGAGACCAAGCAGCACTAGAGCAGCGCAATGCAGAAGCTGCGATGACCGGAGAAATTGCCGGGCATATTGCAATCATTGAACGTGCCAAAAAAGAGCAAGCCGCGGACGTTAAGACCTATAATTTTTATACCAGCGGTAAAGGCAAGGACCTCCTTGAGGATCCAAACACCCCACCAGAGCTTAGGAAAACTGCAGAAAGTACATACAACGAAGTGAGAAAAAGATTGCATAATTATATCAAGGCGAGGGAGACACTGAAAGAAGAACTTCCCACACTGGAGAAAAATGTGGATGTCACGGCGGTGTTGCAACATATAAGAGCAGAGGAAGGCTCCGAGTGGGGGTTGATTCTTCCCATTGCTGATGCATACAAAACAACGCAAGGCACGCTCATGGCAGAACTGTACGACCATGTTGCTGTTGCCTTCCTCAAGGCAGAAGAGGAATTTAAGGGAGAGGTGCTGGAGCGTACAAAAGATGGTTATGCGGTCTTGGTTCTCCGCAATCCAGAGGTAGGGCCGGACATAAAATGGCCAGAAGGTCTTCCTAATTTCCGGCTGCTGGAACACTTAATAGGATTACCAGAGCGCCTGCGATTATCTCGTGTGCGGTTGGGTGTTTACCAATATTCACCAGAAGATCTGCTGGAAAACACGTTAGCCCTGCAGGGAGGGCGCCAGAGAGAACAACAATCACTGTCAACAGAAAAACCTGTCTTGGACATCGGTGATAAACCACTTATGCGCAATTTCGCTATTCAGCATTATACGGTTGAGAGAGTACTCGATGAATACCAGCTTCCAGCAGGAGTGAGTGAAAAGATGCTCGACTATGCCCTGCGGGGACATAAAGGTGCTATGAGAAAACAAGAAAAAGCGACAAACCGGCAACAGAAAATGTCAGATGTATTCTGGACGGATCGGGCGATTGCTAAAACATTGGGGTACAACAGTGCAAGGGCTATTTGCTATTGGAGAACGGGGGAGAAGGATCCGTTACAGCGAGATGTGCAGAATGGCGGTGTTTCATTGAATGAACTCATCCGGTTCCTCAAAGCTCATCCGAGAATCGGAAGAGGCAATAGAAAAGTGGAAGCATTACGAGGAGCGTAGAGCATGGCAAAGAAAGTAGTCAGCTTGGCTACCATTGCAGAAACGTACGGCATTTCTACTATTGCGATAGGCCGCGAGGCAATGAAGATTCAGGCTTTAGAGGCCAACAAAATACCCTACGATCGAGTTGAGGATGTATTGAATGCACTCGGATTATTGAGCGACCAACAAGTCAGGCAAATTGTAGGAAAGAAGAGGACTGCAGGGGACGCAATGACCATTGCTGTGGAAATTGGCAAAAGGTTTTCAGAGCCGCCCAGCTACCAAATTTGGGAAGCAACGAGAAAAGAGAGCGACCAATCATTGCCCAAGGGAAGGGAGATCATCAATACTACTGGATCTTGGCAATCATTTTTGGAACAATGTGGGCACACAATCGCAAAAAGGCCGGATATTGATACAGAACTAGAACGAAAGATTGCAGAACAACTTTGGCAAAGAACTGGTATATGGGAAATCTCCAGGAATCTGAAGCTGCGGAAGGAAGTCATTGAAGGGTACTGTGTTAAGGCAGGCGTTCTTGGTCCTGAAGAAATCCGGAAAAGGCATTCGACATTGGATGCTTTACTCACCACGCCTTTTCCTCAGGCGGTATTCTGGGAAGGTGATAACAAAGCAAAAGTGCGAGAGGAAATGCTGGACTTGGTACAACAGCATCTTGATAATCCAAACCAGCTCCACTACCTTGGTTTACCTGCAGCAAATTTTATTGATTATATCCTACTGGCAAAGAAGTATGGCATTGTGGAGGGCTTAGCCGCAGAGCAAGATTTCCACACGGCGAATATCATGCGCTCCATTCTTACCCATTTCTATTCTATTCAAGGTGGAGAGCTCCTCAAGCCACTTACCTTTGTTCCTGGAAGTCTTTTCGAAGCACTGCAACAACACCCAGAGATGAAATTCAATGTTGCCAATCTGGATTACCAGGGTGCTTGGTCGCAGGAAAAGGTGGATACGCTTAGACTGCTGTTCGAAAGGAACCAATGGGATACAGAGGCTGTCCTCTTCATAACGCTCAATGACTCTCCACGGGAACGGAGCAGGATGTGGAGCGGCAGAGACGCTAAAGTATACGGAACGGATAGCAACATTCTGGAGCTGCGAAGATTGCTCGACGCCTTAGCGGAACAGCATGGCTACGTTTACAGTCGCATAGCACAAATTCGGTATCGAGACGGAAATGACGAGATGGTTACGAGTGGATATCATATCGCAAGCACAGTAAGAGTGGATAAGGTTGTTGAGAAGGCATTCAATGAATTAGACTTGGAGCCGGAAACACCGATTACTGTTACGCCATTCTGGGCGACACGAATGCTTGGAGGTTGCTTTGTCTATCGCATTATGAATCGGGCAGAGCAGAAACCGCTGGAAGAGGCTGGGCGGGTACTCTATTTTCCAGTGCGAGGGTATGGACGCGAACAGCAGGGGGAGCTTTACCGAGCCATGGAGCAGTGCGTGGCAGCACTCAATACTGGGGGGTATAACGCAAAATTCACACCCATCGATCAACCTCCATCCAGCATCCCTCTCTTGATGACCAATGGCTGGACGGGTCCTGGCAGACGCCCCATTCCACCGAAACAGGTGTAGGAGAAGAAATAATCGCGAAATAATCGTCGCCCTACTCCACCCTTATCTCCTCCACTTCAAAATACCTTCCCACATTCTTCTCCAGGTTCCGCAAATTCTTAGCGTTCTTCCCAATCAATAAGCCTTTTATCTTAACATCGGCGCTCTGCAACACCACTTTTCCACCCCGTTCCTCAATGGAATCCACTTGCAATGGCTGCACCATATTCTTGATGAATTGCAGTTTATCCTCCGAGAACTCAATGACCCTGATCCTTTTCTTCAGCAACTGGCCAACATGCTTAATGGTTTCTCCTTTCTTTCCAACGGCTTTGCCGAGCTCTCCAGGCTGGACGATAAACGTCAGGGCTGCGAGATTCTCATCATAAAAACAATCCTTAAGCTTTGCTTTGGTAAAATTCTCAAACAGGCTCATGTACTGCAGCAGCCCCTGGTCATACGTAATCTTCATTTTGCCTTCAGAACTCCGACGACAGAAACGAAGAAAGGTTTTTTGCACATGGCGCCCAAATCCTCATTGGGAACATTGAGCTGTTCCACTATTGCTTTCGCCAGTTTCGCGTAGTGGACGATATCCTCCTTCACTCCTGCGGGTACATTCTCGCTCAGGAAAACCTTCTCCAGCTTTCCCAGCCTCAATGCTTTGATAGTTCGTGCTGTGCCGAGCACCAGCCGAGGCGTTCCAACCAATTTCCGAAGTTCTGCCACTGCCATCATCTCACCACAATTACTCCTTCACCTCAAGAACCAATCCAGGCAAGCCCGTTCCCAAGGGGATCCGCTGGTTGAGCATGACATTTTCCACCACAGAATTCAGCTCGTCCATCTCTCCCAGCAATGCTGCATGGATGATGTGCTTGATGGGAGTCTCAAAGGAGGCACGGGCCAGCACCGAAGCCTTCTCGCTGATAATTCCATACCGGGTAATTCCTTTGATATTCCCGTTTGCACACATCATGTCTGCTACGAGCATGATGTGCCGTTTGTCGATGTTCAAGCCTTGGTTCTCGATGACTTTATAGACCTCTTGCATAATCACTTGCCTGGCCGCCTCAACACCAAGCACCTCAGCAGCCTCAAAAATGTCATTGGTGATAGTCCTCGTTTCGTCTACAAATTCCAGCTCCAGAACTTTCTTCATATTGCTACCGGAGGTGATGATGACGTATTCCTCTCCGCGCTTGATAGGCAAAACCTGCTTAATGCCCTTAACTCCGCTCAAGTACGTTGTCTTGATTTTCTCCTTGAGATGGTACAACTGGTTGAAGTTGAGTTCCTTGCCGCTTGGCTTCATGATGATAGCATCACCATCCTTCTTGCTGGAAATCTTAAAGCTCTTCTGCATGGCCTTCAGTACCTGGGAAGGAACCATACACAATTGCTTGATTTTCTCCTTGTCTAGTTTTACCTCAACGTTCTGCTCTGCGATATTGATGGATATTTCTGCAATGACTTCCTGGAGCAGCGTTTCCTTGACTTCCATGGCAACTTGCTTGATATCCTTGCCTGTACTGTACGGCTTTTTCAAAAAGATCTCCATCATCGGGGTGCTCAGCGATTTCTTTCCATCCAGAATCTCAATGATTCTCGGCAATCCGGTAGTGATATTCATCTCTGCTACCCCGGCAAAGTGGAACGTATTCAGCGTCATCTGGGTGCCTGGTTCGCCAATGGACTCTGCTGCGACCAAACCAACGGCTTCCCCCGCCTCCACTTTTGCTCTTGCATACTCTTCCACAGCCAGATCCAAGATTTGCTTTACCTGCGCTTTTGTGACTTTGCTCGGCAACGATTCCTGAATTTCTGCCAACACCCTCGGATTCAATTTTTCTCCGTATTCTGCAAAGAGTTCCTCAGAGCTCATGCTTCCTCCCCCACCACCTGCTTGATGATCGCCTTGATGTTAATGCTTCCTCCCTCAGTCTTTGCGACATCCATACCATCCTCGCCATAATGGAACTGGATGATCCTGCTGGATGCGTCTCTGACGGTGTAATCGTACTCCACCTTCAAGTCTTGCATGGCGTTAGCCAGCCTTCGGTAGAGGTAACCGGACTTCGGCGTTCGCAAAGCAGTGTCCATCAGGGAATCTCTGCCTGTCATGGCTGCAAAGAAGAACTCCGATGGCGTCAAGCCATGCTTGAACCCGTCTCGGATAAATCCCCTTGCTTTGGGAGTGAGGTCATTCTCCTTGAAGCAGGAAAGGGTTCTGTTGTAGTATCCTTTTTCGATTCGCTTGCCGCGCAATGCCTGCTGCCCCACACAAGCAGCCATCTGAGCCATGTTGATGGGGTTGCCTCTGGAACCAGACCTGGTCATAATGCCAGACCCAGTATCGTGCTTTGCATATTCGGTGACTACCTTTCCGATCTCATTCCTTGCTTTATTCAAGACTTCCAAAATTTTCAGTTCGAGGGTTTCCAGCAGCGTCTTTCCCGGAAATGTCTCCAAATCCCTGTCGTGGTATTTTTCGATCAGGGAATCCACATCGTGCTCCGCCCGGTCCAGGATTGCTTGAATCTTCTGGTTTGCCTCTGCAGGCAAGTCGGTATCAGAAATGGCTGTGGAAAAACCATACTTGTCAAGAGTATAAATGCCCAACTTGAAGAGCTTGTGGAGGTATTGGAGGGTGAAATCCTTCCCATACTGTTTGACCATGATCCGGAGCAATAAGCCGGATTCCTGGCCGAGGTTGTGAGAGTCCATGTATCCTTTTTTCAGCTTTCCGTTTTTGATGATGACCTCATCCCCTTTCCTGGTCTGTCCGACAAAATCAAAATCTTTTGGGAGAAGTGCGCTGAACACTTCTCGCCCATCTACGGTGTCCTTTTTGGGCAGGCGCGAGAGATCTTCCTCGCCTACCATAATCAAGAGCGCAATGGCGTCTTTCCTCGAAAGCTCGAGATCCTTGGTGAGAATGTAATTTCCGGAGATAGCATCCTGCATACAGCCGATAATGGTCAGCCCATACCTCGGAGAGATAAGCTGGGTTTGGACCTCCATGAGGATTTCTGCCTCTGCCCGCGCCTCTTCTGTTTGGGGGATGTGGAGATTCATCTCATCACCATCGAAATCTGCGTTGTACGGATGGCAGACTGCAGGATTCAGCCGAAACGTCTTATAGGGCAGTACTCGGATTCTATGGCACATCATGGACATTCTGTGCAGGGACGGCTGTCGATTGAACACGGCAATATCCCCATCCATCAAATGCCGCTCGATGATATATCCTGGCTGGATTTCTTCGAGCAGTTGCTCCCGCGTTTCTGTAGTGATCTTCTTCTTCTTTCCATCCGGGCGAACGATGTAATTTGCACTCGGGTACTGGTCGGGCGCCTTTTCGACAAATTTCTTCAAGTGCGCAATGTTCCACTCTGTAGCTCGTTCGGGAACAGTCAACTTCATGGCAATGATCTTCGGCACTCCAACTTCATTCAGGCCAATCATGGGATCAGGAGAAATGACCGTTCTTGCGGAGAAATTGGTTCTTTTCCCAGCAAGGTTGTGCCGGATTCTTCCCTCCTTGCTTTTGATCCTTTCGGTGATGGTCTTCAGCGGCTGTCCAGAGCGATGCCTGGCAGGAGGAAGCTGGGCAATGTCGTTATCGAAGAAGGTTGTAACGTGATACTGCAGCAAATCCCACAGATCCTCAATGATAATCTCTGGAGCGCCTGCATTGATGTTCTCAAACAACCGCTGATTAATCCTCACAATGTCTCCAAGCTTATGGGTTAAATCATCCTCGCTACTCTCTCCTGTCTCGAGGGTAATGGAAGGCCGAATGGTAACGGGGGGAATGGCCATAACTGTCAAGATGGTCCACTCTGGTCTGGCGACTTGGGGCTTGAGGCCGAGAACCTCGCAGTCCTCATCCGGTATCTTCTCCAGTCTTGTCCTGATTTCAATGGGACTCAGGCGCTTCTCATTCTCCAGAAATGTATAGGGTTTCTCGAGAGAAATCTTGTACTGCTTCGCCTTGCAATGCGGGCATTTATTGATATTCTTCATCGTGGTCATAACAGCTTTTATCAGTCTCCGGACTGCTTCCAAGCTTTCGTCCTTCTCCAGCCGCTTCATCTCCTCCCGCACCTTCTCTGTCTTGTTCTTGGGCAAGAGTGCTCTGCCGCAATCTCTGCAGGTTGCTCGGAGCCAGCCGAGAATCAAGGGGACAAATTTGATATGGACAATGGGTCTTGCTAACTCAATGTAGCCAAAGTGGCCAATGCATTCCTTGAGCTTGCTTCCGCAGGTCTTGCATTTCAGGCCAGGATCAATCACACCAAGCCGGACGTCCATCAAGCCTCCGTCCACTGGGTATCCTTCCTTATCGTAGAGTTCCGGCGTCACAATCTTCGCAGACGCCATCTTCTTGATGGTGTGTGGTGAGAACAGGCCGAAGACAATGCTCTTCACTTCTTTGTACACATATTGTTCTTCCATGGTGTTCCTCAGTATTTTGTCTTTAATTGCAGCTTAGGGTAGATCCCCAAAGTCTTGAATTCGTCCAAGATGAGCTTGAAGGCGTAGCTGATTTCAATGGTGGAGATTTCCACATTTTCCCCGCAGATCGGACAGTAGCTCTGGTTCTTGTACTCATTATAAATTGCGATCATACCGCACTGCTCGCACACTGGCACAATGGTCCTGTCCGAGTCAAAGCGTTCCTTGAGGAGCAGCGATGCCCCATGGGCAACGAAGGTATCCTTTTCCATCTCTCCCAATCGCAGGCCTCCTTCCTTTGCCCTTCCTTCGGTTGGCTGCCTCGTGAGCAACTGGATTGGTCCTCTCGCTCTTGCGTGGATCTTGTTCGCAACCATATGCTTGAGTTTGAGGTAGTACATATTTCCGATGAAAATCCTTGCCTTGAGCTGTTCTCCCGTCTCTCCGTTATACACCACTTCCGTCCCGTTCTCCCGGAAGCCCAGTCTGCGAAGCTCCTCACGCAAATCTCGCTCTGTTTCAGCACTAAAGGTTGTTCCATCCACATATCTTCCCGCCAACGCTCCGGTCTTTCCTGCCACGAGCTCGATGAGATGGCTGATGGTCATTCTTGAGGGAAGGCCGTGGGGAGAGAAAATAAGATCAGGGATGATGCCGCTCTCGGTGAATGGCATGTTTGCTTCTGGAACAATGAGGCCAATCACTCCCTTCTGCCCATGACGGGAGGTAAATTTGTCTCCCACTTCCGGTATTCTCTGGTCCCGGATGCGCACCTGCACAAGATTGTGGCCT
>JACOVN010000049.1 GCA_016177315.1 Candidatus Woesearchaeota archaeon | reverse complement strand
TTTTCTAAAATTTCTTCTTTGGTTTCTGCCTCGATGGGCTGCCTGATTTTCTCCCGCTTCACCTTCCTCCTGTCCTCTTCCAGAACATCAAATGCCTCTTCGACCTGCTTCTCCTTTTCTTTGAGAGACGTTTCCCGGTCTTCTAATTGCTTTTTCCTGCTCTCCAGTTCCCGCACTTCTTCTTCTAAGGGTGTCAATGCTCGCTGCAATCGTGCAGTTTCCTTTATGAACTTTGTCTGCTGCTCCTCGAGCAGGGCAATATTTGCCTTTAACCCCTTGGCATACTGAACCTTTCTTTCCCTCTTTTCCACAGCACCCTCTCTCTGCTTGACTTCTGCAACGCTCTCCTGAACGGTTCCTTCCAATTCCTTCAGGAAATCGTGCTTCTTTTCCATCTCCTCGACAAGCTTGACAATTTCCGCTTCCTTGTCTGCCAAATCTTGCTTGTCCTTCTCCAACTTTGCCACGGTCTTGAGGACTTCATTTTCCCGCTTTCTCAGCAATTCCTCGTCTTCCTCCAAATCCTTTACTCTCTCGAGAATTTCTCCCTCTTTTTCTCCCAGCAGCTTTTCTGTTTCTCTAAACTCCTGGATCTTCTGTTTGTAGTCCAAGACTTCCTCAGCAAGTCCATTCTTCTTACTTTCCAAATCAACAATCTCCCATTTCAGGACTTCTGCCTCCTTGCCAATCGTCTTTTCAATGGTCGTTAAGCTCTTCTCCTTCTCTCTGAGCAAGGTTTCCTTCTTCTCTAAGAGCGTTTTTTGTGCTTGCAATTTCTTTGTTGCACTCGCTAAAACTTCGTCGTCCCTCGCAAGAATTTCTTCTCGCCTGAGCAAATCCTTCTCCCTCGCATCCACCAAGTCTCTCTGCCTGCTGATGACATCGTGCAAATCTTTCAGTTGTCCTTCTGCTTCGTCAATGGCATTTCGCAACTCTCCCCGCTTGGCATCCAGTTTGATAATCTCCCGTTCCATTTGTTCTCGCTGTTTGCTCAGTTGCTGGGTTTTTCGCTGGATGCTGCCCAGAGAGCTTCTGAATTTATCTTCTTCTGCCTCCAGCTCTTTTCTCCGCAAGGTCAACTCAGATTTTTCATCTTTGAGTTGCTCTTCGTGTTCCTGCACTTCCTTATCGAATGCTTGGAGGCTTTTCTCCCAGTCCTGCAATTTCTTCCATCTTCGCTGATATTCTTTCTGCCGCTTCTTCCAGTCCTTCTCTGTCAAGGCGGTGTCATGCTGGACATTCTCCAAATACTGCTCTTTTTCATTGATCTGCTGCATCAAATCATCGTACCGTTGTTGGAGCTTCCCGATCTCTTTGACCAGCCTTTTCTCTTTCCAGGAAAGCCTTTCCCTGTCCTGAATAACGGATTCCTTTCTCTCCAATTCCTCTTTTTGTTTAGCAATCTCTGCATGCAGTCTCTGCAAGTCTTCCTTCTCTTTCTTGAACCTCCTGCTGAGTTCCTCTACTAACTTCTCTTTCTCATCTTCCGTTACCTTGGTAGAGAGAAATCTCGAGAACAATCCCTTTTTAGCTTCCTCATGCATTGGTGGTTTTGGTGGAAACCCCAATTCCTGATCCAGTTGCTTGACGGATTTAATAGCCATATTCCCCCTTTTTATGATAAGAAGGAGAACAGAGGAAAGAGGGTTTAAATAGTTTTCGAATCTGTCAAGAGCAGTAAGAAAGAAATCGATAGTTATTTTACGCTTTCTCGCATCATTTCCATAAAACCATCGATCATGGCTCTAACCGTAGCCTCTCCATGGGCAACAATATCTTGTGGTATCGAGGGTTGAGGGTTATAGCCAAAGAGGCTTTGAGCATAGGCTTGCATGGCAGTTTTCCCAGAAAGAACTTGAGCATCTGGAGGTAAGAGTTCTGCAAGGCCCCGAAAAGAGTTCTGTCGCAAATAGGATTCCATAGCTCCCAGTTCTGATTCCTCTATTTCGATATCCTCTTCTTGCGTAACAAGGGAGAAATCTTGGCTTGTTACATCGGAGAATAATCGTGCACAGATGGTATGCGTATGCCCGTTTTCTGGCCTCTTGGAAACTAAAAAAGAGTGTTGGGAGGTATCCTGCAGTCGGATGTCAATGCTGGTGTACATAGGTTTTCTCTCTTACTGGAGTGTCGCTTCTAATTGTCTTGCATACCCTAATGCTACACCCAAGGAGCTGATATAGGCATCTCTGGAAAAACAGAATGTTTCCGGTAGTCTTTGAGCAAAAGAACGGAGCTCGCGAACAGCGGCATAACCATCAACTCCAGGTGTTACCTGCGCCACTAATGGTGCAACAATATTACGCTCTACAAGCTCCCAGTATCGTGCGATGTTTCCTGCGGTCAGAAGTTCAGACCCTTCATGATCCGTATGCGTGCGAACAGCAGCGAGATGGCCTTCCAATCCTTGGCGCATTATTTCTGCAAAGCGTCTTGCTGCTCCAATTTTTTCTTGTGTTTGGGTATTTGGCAGTATCATGCTCTTACCTCAGTACCCAACTCCATAAATCCTGTTTGCAGGACTGCCATAGCCTGGACAGCCTGTTAAGCAGGCACTTCCATAGTATGCTGAATCAGAGAATCCTGCACCGTATCCAGCCCCATATCCATAATCAGCTTCGTATCTGTAAAAGTTTCCTCTCGGAATGTACAAGCTTGGCTGGTTTGCATAGAAAGGAAAGCCTGTTGCATACAAGCCTCCTGCATAGTAAGAATTGCCTAACCCTCCAAAGATGACAGGATCGTAAAAGCCAAGGAATTCTTCATCTCCATAATCAAATCCACTATTAAAACCTAAACCATAGCCAGGCGGAATAATGCCTGGGGCTGCTCCTGGGCCGAAGGTGTATCTCCTGGTTAGGCCTCTGTCGTAGTTGGATGCAGAAACGAAGCTAGTAGCAGCTAAGAACAATACAACCAGTATAGTCAACGTGAACAGCTTTTTCATTTTTCTTCACTTACCAAATTAACCATTGCTTCCAAACCTCGTAGGATATGATCGGCTGTTGCTCTTTCCTCGCCTTGTAATGTTCGCATATGCTGTTCAATACCATATATGCTCATTCTCAATACAATCTCATCTTTCAATGCCAGGGCTCTTGGTGAATTAAAGTCTGGCATAGCCAGTAAATCTACTGTTCTAGAAAGAATTCCCGGATTTCTTAAATACGGATGCTTAATATCCCACAGTGATCCTGAATATTCAGTTACGCGTTTGATTAAAGATTCTGCTTCATTGACCTGCGCTGCTGGAACAGTTACTGTAACCTCAGGTTGAGATTTTAAGGTATAGGTTGTTGTTTCCATTTTATAACCTCCTTTCTTTTGCTTTACCTTCTACGCCACATACCCAACCTGATTCACGTAATATCCTCTCGGTCCAACATTGTAGGTTGTTGGATACACTGCTGCTGGGCCTCCTGCAGCGATTCGCATGTTTCCATATCTTGGATTGTAACCTGGGCTAAAAATAAAGCCATCGTTCAATGCTAAGGGAGTTAAAGCATACCGCTCATCGGTATATCCTGGACTGAAGGCAAAGCCATCATTCATGCCTTGCTGTAAAACACCATATCTTGGAACAAAGCCTGGGCTGTAAGCAGTTGTTGCTGAAGGCCTGGCAAGGCCGTATCTTGGAGTAAATCCAGCAGTGTAGGTAACGGTTGCTGGAGTTCTGAAAGCATCCATGCCATACCTTGGTGTATAGCCAGGACTATATGCTGCAGTTAAGAATGGCTGGCCTCTAAAGTATTGGTTTCCAGGGCCAGAATAAACCCCATAATCCCCTAGGTATTGGTTATTGTACCTTGTATAGAAACCATCCCCAAAGCCTAAATTGGTGTTTCCATAGGTAGAAGTTCTTTGATAGGGATTGGTGAACTGGGCTGCAACACCCATACTACCGAATACTAAAAAGCTCACCAGAAGGCTTATAAACGCCCATAATCTGCTTTTTGATGCAATGCTGACCATGTTCAAGGCCTATAGGGAAGAACTAGTATATAAAG
>JACOVN010000042.1 GCA_016177315.1 Candidatus Woesearchaeota archaeon | reverse complement strand
GTTTATATACTATTTAAGCTTTTCTATGCAAGACATGAGAACTGCAGCATCATCCATACGAGGACCAATCGGGCCGCTAGAGGCATATCGAACACGCGATGGTCGTGAGGCATACCTGCTTCCACCACAGCGTCGTATATTCGAGTTTTTGCCCGATACATCCTTTCGACAGGCTCTGAGCGATATAGCAGACTGTTTGGAGAGAGATTTGGGTGTTCCTTCAGGCTCAACGCTTGTTCTGGGGTTGGGAAATATCGGATGGTTGGCACGAACTTTTCCAGCGCTTCAGCGTGTGCAAGGAGATAATCTTGTATACGGAGATGGGAGATACTATCGGGCGACAAGAAATGGACATGGGCATTGCATTGAACTAGATCTTGGGGACCGAAGATTGGAAGCCCCTTTTCCTAGATTCCTTCCAGTTCCCGAGCATATGACTGTTGCGAATTACGGCGGCAATGAAGGGAGAAAAGTCTTTCTTAGCATAGAACGAGTTGAATTGCGAGTGCAGGAATAAGCTGACTTTTTCCCACTGGTCATCTCTGCAGTGAAACTATATAAAGGAGTTCCTCTCTTTCCTTTCTATGCCAGGCATCATAGCCAAGGACACTCCCCTGCATGAAATTGTCTTGAGAAAGTATGAGAAGCCTGCGGGATTGCAGGGCAGGGAATTGGTTAGGAAATTGTGCCTGTCCACAGGCTTGTTGCAGCCGGGGGACAGCAGGGATGCGGTGGTGGATGTCCTGCATTGCCTTTTGTTAGCAAGAAAGGATCAGAAACATTTGGATTCTGAAGAAATCCAGCAGATCGTTGTTCAGTTACGAAAGCAGGCCAATATACCCTTGGTGGGAGTTGCTCCCTCGAATATCAGGAGGCAGATTAAGCGGTTGCGGGATTTATTTTTCGTGGAGAAGGTAAAAAATACGTACAGAGTAACGGAATTCAACAAGCTCCATGTCCTTTTTCAGGAGAAAATTGAGCAATTTTTATTGCCTTCTGTTCTCGGGAGAGTGAAGGAATATTTCCAACACGCGGATGAAAAACTTTAACGCTCTTCTTCTCCTCTTACCGATGGTGCTTCTGTTATCTTCCCAGTCCTGCCTTCCCTTCGCTGCGTATCAAGTCTTGTAAATGTATACCTCAGTGTGATAGGCTCTCCCGGGTTTCCTTTTCCTACTGTAACCGTTGCTTCTTTTCCCTCCCGTGCTCTCCGGAAAAGCTCAAATAAATGAGATGGAGCAAAATGATCTTCAATCACAATAAGTAATGTTTCCGTTTCCTTTTCTTCTCCATCTGTCTCCTCTGTCTGTCTGTGTTGCCGTTTGTCTGCATACTGTTGCGATAGCCCATACAGTAAACCGTCAAAGAATAGTTTTGGCCTTTGATCGAGTGTTTGCATGGATTCTCTATACTCCATTGTCCTCTGTTCTATACCATCCTGATTCCTAGACCACTGCTCAATGCAAATGGTATTTTCTATACCACAGTACACAAACAATGCTCCAGTTCTGAATAACTGTGCAAGCGGATGGTCTTGTATCCGATGTACAATAGCGCGATGCGCCTTTACGAATGCTGATTCCCCTTCTTCCTCGGCTTCTATCTCCGCCCGCTTCGGATCGACCACCATCGATATTTCCCTCTCTAATCCGCTGCACACGTCTGTTCTCCGGTAGAAGGTTGTATCAAACAACTGCCGAGGATTAGTATCTTCGCTCTGCGTTTCCTTTGGTATTACTGCGTACAGGACTTCTACCTCTGCCCCAACACCAGCCATGGATATGCATAGTATCTCTGCTATTTAAATCTTTTCAAAGTTACTATCAATTCATAGTAATTTATTGCCCACAAACTATATAAAAGCCCTTTCCGGCCTTTCCAGGCATGTTGACCATCAAGAACTGCAGAATTCTGAAAAATAATGATATGAAGGATACCAATATCTTCATCCAGAATGGAAAGATTGCAGAAATAGGGCATTATATTCGGACAGAGCAGGAAATGGACGCAAAAGGTGCTTTGCTCTTGCCTGGGTTGATTGATTGCCATGTCCATTGCAGAGAGCCTGGCATGGAGCATAAGGAGGATTTTTCTACCGCAACACAAGCAGCAGCAGCTGGAGGCGTAACCACGATTCTCGATATGCCGAATACCAAGCCTCCAACCCTTACACTGACAGACTTGAAAGAGAAAAGAGAGTTGGCAAAGAGAAAATGCATGGTCAACTATGGTTTTTACTTCGGCTCCTCAAAACTGAATATGTTGGAAATCCAGAAGGCGGAAAATATTGCTGCAGTCAAGATTTACATGGACCAAACGACGGGAGGCTTGATCATCAATGATAGAGATGTGCTGGAGGATATTTTTTCTAAGGCACTGTATATTGCAGTCCATGCAGAGGAAGACAGTATGGAACTTGCCTTGGAGTTGGCAAGGAAGTACAACAATTTTTTGTATATCTGCCATGTTGCTTCCAAGCGGGAAGTGGAGATGATTCAGAGCAAGAAGAACAAGAGGATTTTTGCAGAAGTGACACCCCACCATCTCTTCTTGACAGAAAAAAATGTTGCAGACCTCAGAAGCTTCGCCATGATGAAGCCGTCCTTGAAAAGTGTAGAAGATCAGTATGCTCTCTGGGAGGCATTGCGAAAAGGGATCATTGATACTGTTGGAACAGACCATGCACCACATACTGTGGAAGAGAAAGTTAGCTATAATCCTCCTTTTGGGCTGCCTGGCTTAGAGACCATGCTTCCGTTACTGATGACAGCCTTTTCCAGAGGAAAATTGAGCTTGACAAGAATTCAGCAAGCCTGCTGTGAAAAGCCAGCAGAAATATTCGGCATTGCAGGAAAAGGAAGAATCGAGAAAGGCATGGACGCAGATTTGGTTTTGGTGGATTTGAAGATGGAGAAACCTGTTAGGAATGATGCGTTATTTACCCGATGCAAATGGTCTCCTTTCAACGGATGGAAGCTCCAAGGATGGCCGATGATGACGATGGTGGGAGGAAAGGTGGTGTTTGACCATGGAGAGATTCTCCAGAACCGAGGGCAGGAGGTTGTGTTTCAGAGATGAAACTATATGCCTCATCTCTCTCATCACTCCTTCCAAAGTTCCCTATCTATCTCTCGCATCATTTTTTCTG
>JACOVN010000041.1 GCA_016177315.1 Candidatus Woesearchaeota archaeon | reverse complement strand
GGGGATGGTGCTCCATAGGTTCCATGACAATCTCGCTGTTGTCCAGCTTGACTAAGAGGCCCCCAAGCGCTGCTAGGAAATTGCAGATATTCTTTCCCAGCCTGAGCCATTTATTCAGCGTGCCAATAAACTCAGCCTCCACCAGCCAGCTTCCCCTCACATCCTTAATCTCCTCCACCACTGCTTCAGAGATTTCTCCAGCTCGCAAGACAGGAATGGTGAGGTTAACCTGATCGTTCTCTTCTGGATAGATCAAGCCTCCTTGCTTGGAAACTGTGGAAATTTCGCAGGAAAACTTGATTGTGTCCTGCTCTATGGCGCCTTGCGCTAAGGTAAACTTGATAAACGACTTGGAAAAGTCTGTGACATCTGGATTGACAAAGGAAATGTCCTCTAACAAGCCAACGTCCTCTCCAGTACAGGTGCTCGGATTAAAGGAAACATCCGCAATCTTCACTGGCAAGCCCCCTCTCTGGCTGAACTGCACAGGGAACCATATCCTATAATTCGTTACTTCCAAGGTATCCGCATCCACAAAATTCGGCATTGGTTCTCCCGGCTTCAACATCCAGAAGTCAGAAGCATTCGCATTTGCATCTCTTGCAACGCTCACTGCAGCAGAAGGCATCGCATGCACCGTATCCTCTCTCACAAACAATATGGAAAACTGTTGGACAACAGATTCCAGGAGATTATGGGCAGTATCCAGGATGTTGAATTTCGCAGTCACGATGGGAGTTGGCAAAACAGAGAAAACGTGCCAGGTGCAGGCAAATCCATCAGAGGTTTTCTCGCAGGTTGGGTGTTCCTGGTAACTATTGGAAAACTGGCTGAAATCGGCAGTGCTGTCCTCAGAAATGCCGTAGCTGTCCCGCAGACCAACCTGCACCAGAATCGCATCTCCCTCCACGAGAAATGGTTTGAAGTTGAGGTTGATGAGGGAAGCGTTCACGAGCGTGGCCCTTTCACGGTCTACCGGAACAGTTGCCTGATGCTGGAATGCATGTCCGACATCATCTGTTCCCTTCACTCCCAACACCAGCTGATTTGCAGATGTTCTCATGCCATATCCTGCATACCTGCAGGTATTCCCCTCGCAGCTTGCCTGCAATCTGTTTCCCTCAATCTCAAAGAACACCTGGTTCCGGTCAAAGCCAGAGCCTTGCTCCTGCATGACTGCAACAAGGGTATTGTTCTGCAATCCAAAGACGGATTTTGTTGCGTTCCCATCCTGGTACGTAAAGGCAGTTCCGAGACGCTCCACCTGAGGGGTATCGCTGTCCATCTTCAGCTCCATGCTTTCGGTTTTCTCCTGCTTGTTCCCCATCTCATCCTCTGCAGTCACCTTGATCTGCTTGCTGCCATCCTGACTCAGCTTTGCCTTGAAGGTGTGTTCACAGAAAAATTGGTTCGTGAACTCTTCCTGGCAAGGAACATTCACCGGGGCCAATCCGAGCTGGGTTAGATCTGCAGTGACAGCATTATTCTTCAGCTGGAATACCTTCGTTTTCACTTCTATGCCAATGGTGAGCAACATGCCCTGGTAGGAAACATAGTCTGCCAATTCCCTGGACTGCGGGTAGTGGAGTTCTACCGAGACAATCTCTGGCTTGGAATTGTCCTTCTGGATTTCGATGCAGTTATATCCCATTGCTGGAGTGCTGTTCACTCCCAAGTAATCTCCAGAAACCTGATCAAATTTGTCCATGGGCACAACGCAAAGATGCTGCCTTCCATTCGGCAGGCTGTTCAGGTTCAGATTTTTTGTTTCTGCGAGTGTACATTTATTTTCTGTCACGGCAAAGCTCTGCAACTTGCTCTTGCCTTCTGCATGGTACACATCCACCTGCTTGATGCCCGCACAGGCATTCTGACAGGTAGGACAGGCAGTATCCTTCACCGTGTACTGCAGCTCGACATCCCCCCCGGTTATTTTATTGTTGGAAACAGCAACACTTTCTACCCTAGGCGCTTCATTGTCCACAGCAATTTTTGTCTGTGGTGCAGCTTCCTTTCCAGTCTGGCCAGGGAACAATACAATGCTGTATTCCAGCAAGCCAAATTTTCTGTCAGTGCCAGTTTTGGGAACAGTGACTTTGCAGAGGAAGGTATTGCCTCCTGTAGCAGTGCAGGTTTCAAACTGCAATGCCCCGATTTGCTGTCGCAGGAAGAGATTGGATTGGAGATTTTCTGTCGAGCCTTCTGCAACAACCACGGATGCTTCCACTTTCAATTGATCCTCCTCTCTCCGAACGCTGTTCACATTGTCCTTCCCGGAAATGGCCTGGACATTCACGAGATTAGCTGCAATAGCAGTGGGGAGATTCACGACTAGGAAAATCAAGAATAGTGCAGTAAAGACTAGGGTTTCCTGCTTCATTTCGTCTCAAACCTCGGCAGCAGTTCTGCCTTCTTCTGTTGCACGATTTCGTCAAACTGGTCAAGCATCTGCAGATCCTCAATATCTCTTGCTTGTATCGGCGTTCCGGGCAGATCGAGGAAGAGTCCATGGAACCGTATCACCGTATTCCTATAAAGCTGGAACGATGACAAGTCCCACTGCAACTGCATGTTTCCTCCAAAGTAATCATCCTCAGCAACCGTTGTTTGAGGGATAGTCACGCACTCTCTCTTGAATCCCGCTCTCTTGCATCTCTTCTTCTCAGGAATGATAACAGGGGTATTTTCCGCAATGATCTGTACTTGCACCACATAGTTGCCAGGCACCAGTTGTATGGTTGCGGTTTCTGTACCTCTAACTTCTACCACAGAAGTGAAATCTTCTTCCAAAGGTGTTTCTTTCACTCGATCCAGGATCACCAATGCCCGTTCGTTTTTCTTAAGCGGTATCGGATCAGGATGCACAAACCATCCATTCTGCTTGAATAGGTTCTTCTTCATAACCCTGATTTCCTTCTCCACGATTCTCTGGAGCTCTACCGTGACTCTCTCTTCCTTATCCAACGCGGTGGAGAAGGGAACAACGGCCGTGAAGTAATCTGGATGCTCCACTCGCAAGCTGCCAATCCCCACGGGAAACTTTCCTCGGAATATGGTGCGAGCATTCTCAAGAGCAGTGTTGCCAAGCAGACAGGATTCCCGTGCAGCAAAGACAATGGCAGCATGTTCTACCGCATTCCCTTCGCTGTCCTTGACCTCCACTTCAATCTCTCCAGAATTTCTCTGGTTGGGGTTGCAGAACTGCCCTGTCTCTCCCAGATTGGCCTTCCGAAGCGGAATAAAGTCCGCATCCATAGGCAAATTATTCCGGATGTTTCCTTCCAAGGCGAAGTAGAACTTATACCCCCTTTTCTGGAATGCTTCTGGCTGAGAGAGCTCTACAACAACGGGATAGGAAATATCATAAGGGGTTGCATACTGCTTGATGGGCAGCCAGGAGAAGAAGGTGTTCATCGCGCCCTGGCTCGTGGACACTTGTCCCTCGCCAACATCCAAATAGATCGGCCAAATGGGCAAGTAGGTGAATTCCACTGCTTCCTCCCGGTACTGTTGTGTATTGGGGATCATAAAATTCTCGTGCAAACCCTGCTTCAGAGCATTCGAAAATCGGTACGGCTGGAAATTCTTCGTATTCTCCATTTTCAGTCTTTGCAAGTATACTGCTAATTGGTTCTGGATCTTCTGCTTCACTGCCTCCTCGCTCCAGACCAAGGACTTGCTGGAGAAATCCGTTGCAGCCAATGGAGGCAATTTTTCCTCATCCAAGCCCTGGAAGCCTGCAACAAGGTTCATGGCATTTGCCTCCAGGAAACGGTGCTGCTGCTGCAGTGTTGTGATCGCAGCAGCAAGATTATAGAGATCATCGAGATCTACATCCAGGCTGATGCCGAAATTCTCGATATCGATCTCCCCAAATTCACTCTGCACGGCAAGAGGATAGGTAAGGTATACGTTCATCTGCTCTTTGCCAATTAAGCTTACTACTTGAAGCTTCCCCTCTTCTGTGACATGAAACCCTTGTTTTTCAAAATCCCGGAACTGCTGCAAGCATTCCTGGAGATGTTCCTGGATATAAACATCCAGTTGGGCTTCTATGGAATTGGATCCATCTTTTCGATACAGTGGTGGTTGTAAACTTGCAAACTCGCAATTGCCAGTACAGCCATTCTTGCTCTCCAGATGGTACCAATAGGGAATCTTCCAGTTGCTCCCTTCGGTGAATGTGACAGCATCCGATTCTGTTGGATTAACCCCTGCGGGGTCTGTCTGAAAGGCAGTCTTTGTATAGAGAGCATCTCCTGGCTCCAATCCGATGTAGCCGCCATGGAGGCCAAGCAGCGTGATTGCTTCCATGCTCGTTTCTTCTATGCACCGGTCCATGTAGTCCTTAATAGGCTGGAACTCTAAGGGGACCTCGTCGATCACTGGCTTGAATGTCTTCTCTCCGAGAATTTTGCCTTGGAGGTAGAGGACAATAGCGGTGGTGATGAGGAGGAGAATGCCGAGTATCAAAAATATCGACAGCTGGCCTTTTCTTTGCTGGTTCATGCTCGTACCTGGTAACAGGTCAATGTAAAAAAGTCTGAGGAAATTCTTTCACAGATTCCTCCAACATCCTGTTCAGTATGATATATGGTTGCAACAACGGTGTAGCAGACATCCTGCTCCATGCCCTGCTTGGAATCGCAGAGAATCAATGCATGTACAATTCCTGTACCTCGTAATTCCTCTACAATGCCATCGGCAATGTTTGTCGTTTGCTGGTAAAATTTCCAGCCAAGCACTCCACTCAGGAGGATAATGACCAGCCAGAAGATGCTGAGGAAATGCACAAAAATCTTGTCTGCTTTTGTCACCGTGAAGGGCCTTCCGGAAAAATAAGCTTTTTTCTTGGAAACATACCACAAAACCACGAGATCGAGGAGGATGATGGAAGAGGCAGAGAGGAAGAGCAACCTTCTCATCAATGGAAAGGTTTGCGGATCAAACCAGGTTGTGGAAATCAGGGAGAGGATAATGCTCAACGAAAACCATACCATGGTGAGCTGGTATCCCCACGCTTTCCTTTCTACAATGCCGAAGACCACAGCAAGGAGAAGGCCGATGATGAGCAGGTACAGTGGGATAGGGCCTTGGAACACCCGGAACACAACCATGCTCTGCTGGTACAGGCCAAGGAAGAGATAGGAAAGGTATAGAAATGCTATGGCAACGCTGTAGAGAATCAGGGCTTTCATCCCGATAGGTATTTTTCCAGGAGGATAGAGGATAGTCCTGATCCTTCGATGCAGATCCGTCGGAGAAGGCTGTTGCTGTTTTGCGCGAGATACCCCACTATCTTGCTTTCTCACCCTCTTTTTTCGCATATGCCTTTTTTAAGAGATTTTGTTTATAAAGGTTGCGGTGCCTGAAAAGCGGCCATAGTAAGGTGTTCTATTTCGATTGCTCCTTTTGCAAGATAGCTTCCATTTGCCTTCTGAGTGGATCCAATTTATTTTGGATGATATCCCAGACTCGCTCTTTGTTAATTTCCCAATATCGATGTGCAACGATAATTCGAAAGTCCTGAATATCCCTCCAAGGAATCCTAACATATTTTTCCTTTATCTCCTGCTGCAGTTGTCTCGCAGCCTCGCCGATGATTTCTAAATTCCGTAAAACCGCCTCTACTACTAAACTATTCTTTATGAATGTATGGAAGTCTAATCCATCTGTGTATGTTTGGATTTTTCCAACAGCCTCAAGGATGTCATTCAGATAAAGGTCAAATCTTCGCTTCAATTTTCTTCCCTCCTAGGATGTATGGTTTCAATTCCTCTCGGATGAGACCTGGCTCCACTAAATCAATCTCCCTCCTAAAGGTATCTTGAAGAAACTGCAAAAGATGCACATAATCATCAAACAAGCCTCTTCCTTTCTCGAACTCTACGAGGAAATCAATATCGCTCTCTTCGCTGGCCTTGTTCCTCGCATGCGAGCCAAACAGCATAAGCCGTTTCACGCCAAATTGCCTGATCTTTTCCCTGTGCTCCTCAATTTTCCGGATAATCTCCTCTGGCTGCAGAATGCTGCTTTTCGATATCCGCACGCTGCTTTTGCATCTCGGACAGCTTGCGTAGAACTTCGCCTTCCCTCCATAGTCCCAGGCATGGCGGCATTGTTTATTCCTGCATTTCAGCTTCATATACATACTTACATACATACTGATATATATAGTTTTTCCTTCTGCAGGATGGGGAGAGGGGAAAATCAAAGTCGTCGAAACTATGGTTAAAAGCGGTTTAACCATTCCATCTCTGTAAGTTTTTGCCTCTACCCAGCCCGCGCAATCTTCCTCAGAATTCGCTCCTTGCCCT
The DNA here is from genome assembly GCA_016177315.1 of Candidatus Woesearchaeota archaeon. Taxonomy (GTDB): domain Archaea; phylum Nanobdellota; class Nanobdellia; order Woesearchaeales; family UBA12501; genus JACOVN01. Next base: position 436 of record JACOVN010000041.1, on the reverse strand, counting down.
TCCACACTAATGCCTCTCTGAGAACATCTGCAATGTTGTCCACAGAAATAATATTAATTTTCTTCAATCTCTGCCCATCGACAATAATATCTTTGGCATTGCTCTTGGGCACGATCACTTGCTTGAGGCCTGCATCAATCGCTGCTTCCACTTTTGCAGAAACCCCTCCTACTGGCAATACCTCTCCCCGGACAGACAAACTTCCTGTCATGGCCGTATCCTGCCGGACTGGAATGTCCTTCAAGGCGGAAATGATGGAAGTGGCTACTGCAATGCTTGCAGAATCTCCCTCTACCCCTTCATACGTCTGGAGGAACTGCACGTACAAATCATGTTTCTCCTTGATATCTTCTCCAAAATATTTTTTGATGATGGCAGAGACATTCTTCACTGCTTCCTTGGCAATCTCGCCTAGCTTTCCTGTTGCAATAATCTC
>JACOVN010000039.1 GCA_016177315.1 Candidatus Woesearchaeota archaeon | reverse complement strand
GTTCCCATTTCGAACACGGACGTCAAGCAGCCCTCCGTTCCGCGTGGTACTGTTCTCAGAACGGGAAGCGCGGAAAGCTGTTCCACCTCAAACTGCTTTCTTAACGCAAGATTTTAATAGTCTAGGTAGAAAAAGGGGAAAGAGAACAAAAAAGAGGGATATGATGCACCCGAAATATGCAGTTCCATTTCTTGCACTATTCTTTGCTGCCATCATTCTCTCAGCACCATTCCTACTTGAGATGCAGGAAAGTATCTATGGAAAAGCAACAACGGGCCTAAAATGCGAACTTCAGCTCAAGCAGCCGGTCTCCATTGTGACGTTCAGGAGCGATGCGAAACTCTGTATCCCCTTTGCGGAACAGGAATTTCTCCTCGTTGCAAAATCCATTGGAAGCGACTATGCAGAATTGATGCTAAGGCCCTACAATGAACCATTCCTGTTTGTCGAAGAAAGCACACAGAGCATAGACCTGGATGGAGATAATCAAAGAGATCTCACTGCAGTGCTGCTCCAAATAGTTCCTAGAGAGAGTGCGACCTTCCAAATGTCCTTGCGCAGGAAGCAAGAATCAACGCACTCCGAGGAAGAGGAGAAGAAAACTGAAGAGTTCCCCATAGTACAAGAATCACCAGCGCCAGAACTGCCGCAGTCAACCCCCTCTGCAGTAGCGTACCCTCTACCCAAGATTCTTTCTACAGTTCCTTTGCCCACTGCTTTATTCTTGCTGGGAGGGGTTATCCTCCTCATTCTCCTGGTGATTCTTTTTACCCTTTCCTTAAAAGGGAAAAGGAGCAAGGGAGAGGAACGTATACATCAGGAGAGACAGAGGCAAATGATTTCCTACCATTCCCGTGCAAGAGGAGAGTCAGTCTCCTTTGTACGCCCCCATACGCAGACACAGCTCAAGCATTATATTCAGGCCATGCGGAAGCGAGGGTATTCAGACAAGCAGATCGAGGAAGAGCTACTGAAGGCCGGATGGAAATCTAATTACATCCACCCTTTCTTTTGAATTGGACAACAAGCTTGCTAGCATAAGTGCAATTGCCAACGAAGGCTAGAGCTCGATGGTAATCTTTCCCTCTCGCTCCTGAATGCTCTGAACAAAAGGACATTCTTCCTTCACCTTTTTTTCTATCTCTTTCCAGGGATGCTTTTTTCGGAGTTCCTGGATTCTCTGGAGCAATCCCTGTATCGATTGGTAGTGCTCGTAGAGCAATTCTCCCTTTCGTTGATTTTCCTGTATCCGCTTCTCGAGAGATACTACCTGTTCACTCTGCTTCTCCACAATCTTCTCGTACTTGCCAAGCTGGAGGCTTATTCCTTTCACTGCTTTTTCCTTGGTTTCTGCATTTTGCTGCTGGCTCAGACAAGTATCTAGCGCTTCGTTGAAGGATGGAAATGCTTTCTGCTCCATGGCTGCGTAAATCTCTAGGGGGAAAGGGACAATATCGAGAACACTGTTGTTCTGCAGAACCACTCGTGCGTCTGTCTTCTTTTCCACCAATTGCTGTAGCAGGGAGTATATCCTCTTGCTTTCTTCTGTCGTGATTGTCTGTTTTTCCTTATCCAGTTTTGCCACGAGGCAGAACTCTTCTGCATATACTCCACCCAACCCTAAATCCACTGCAAGTGTTTTCACGAGGCTCTTCCCAGCATTTGCGTGCAGGGCTGGTAGTTCCTCCTCCTGCAACTGCAGAGGGTTGTGCTCCTGCTTGGGAAGGAGGTAGGCCATTCTTGGCTTTACTTCCCTGTCTTTCCATTTCTGAACTTCCAGTGGGAGGAGGATGGTATCCTCATGATCTCAGAGAAGAAAATTCCCCTTGCCAAAGAGCTCTGCGTAAAAATGGTATTGCTGTTCTTTTGTTTCAAGCACTATCAACACGACTCTCTCAAAATTGACCTGCTGTATTGCTGTGATCCTGGCATTCCCTAATCGCTTTCTCAAGTACATACAGAAAGAGGATGGTTGGAGTGGAATTTCCTGTTTATGCATAGTTCGGTACAGGAATTTTCCCTTGATGAACTTCAAGAGCACTCTGCCTTTATTTGGGAGATGAATCTGAAAGAGCAGCTCCTCTGGCGTTGGCTGGTAAATCTTATCCATGCGGCCATGACAGAGTTCCTGAAGCTCAGCAATGCAATGCCGCAGTTCTATTGCTGTTAAATGGCTTTTCATGCAAGAGCAAGAAAATGCTTACCTATAAAAAGTATTCTCTCCTATTTCAAGTTTTCTTCGTACACCCTGATTTCTACCCTTTCCCGAAGCTTCTTGATGTAATTAGACAACGCTACCTGCTCCTGTTGAGAGGAGAGAATTTGGATTAAAGCATTCTGCACCTCAACAAAGGTTCTGTTTCCGAATTTTTCCTTATTTTCTTGGTAAAACTTTCTGGCTACTTCGGGAGAAACCAATGTTTGGACTTCTTGTTGAATAACCTTGGATAGGGTAAGCTGGCGCTGATAGATGCTGATAAGGTCTTCTTTGGTAATTCCTTCTTGCTGTAAGCTCTCCTCCATAGCCTTTGCATCAACCCCCGCTTGTGTGAGGGATTGTTGTAGTAACTTATCTACCTCCTCTCTGGTTACCGTTATGCCTAATCGCTTAGCCTCTTGGAGGATGAGTTCCTCGTTAATAGTTTGTTGCAGAAGCTGCCTAGTATCGACAGTTGCTCTTACTTCTTTAGGGATTCGAAGGTATTGCAAAGCTAATTCCGATGCAGTAATCTGTTCGCCATTAACTTCTGCTAATACTGTCTCTTTTTGTTGCTTTGAAAAGAATGTATAAGCAAGCAAGAGAATGACTACAATGCCAACAACCCAGAGGAACGTTCGCTGCTTCCAGAACGGCTCCCTTCCAGCATGAGAAGCTGTCTGCTTGTGGGGAACTTTCCCTGGCTTTCCTCCTTTTTCCTGTTTCCGTTGTTTCTGTGCCAAAAAAATACCTCGCTTTTCCAGCTATCTCTCTGGCCCGTTAATAAAGTTTATGGAATATGCTGACCATTTTCGATAAACATATAAACTCCTATGACCAGAAAAGTGTGTATGTATGAAATTGTCATTGGGAGGAGTGAGGAAGAACGTCAAAAGCTTGGTTTGAAAGGCACGATTTTCTTAGGCAAACACTATGTCAAGATGGGAAGGATAACTTCTCTTTCCAACAACATCTACTTGGATATTGCCAGAAGTCATGTGGTGTTTGTGTGCGGCAAACGCGGATCCGGAAAATCGTACTCGCTGGGGGCTGTTGCCGAAGGCCTTGCAGATTTGGATCCGGAAATCCGACAAAATTTAAGCTTTGTCCTGCTGGACACGATGGGTATTTACTGGACCATGAAGTATCCGAATAAGCAGGACGAACTGCTCTTAGAAGAATGGAAGTTAAAGGCAAAGGGCCTGGATGTGAAAATTTTTACCCCTTACCTGTTCTATCAGCACTACAAGGAAAAGGGCATTCCAACAGATTTTCCCTTCTCCATCAAGCCTTCCGAGCTGCATGCATCAGACTGGCATTTGACCTTTGGCATGGATGCGAATGAACCTGCAGGGGTATTAGTGGAGAAAGTGATCAATGGGCTGAAGCAGGATGAGATAGAATACGATGTGGAGGATATCATTGCTGCGGTGCGGGAGAGCGTACATATAGATGATATGGTTAAGGCTGCAGTGGAAAATAGATTCCAGGCAGCGAAGCTCTGGGGTGTGTTCTCCAAGGAAGGAACAAGTATTCAGGATTTAGTGCAACCAGGACAGATTTCTATTCTCGATGTTTCCGTCTATGCCACGATGCCGAATGGCTGGAGGATTAAATCCTTAATCATCGGCATAATTGCCATGAAGCTGTTCATCCATAGAATGATTGCAAGAAAGCAGGAAGAGTATGAGGCAGTGAAGAGTGCCGTGCATTACTTCTCCGAGCAGGGAAGGAAAACCAAGCTGGACAATCCGTTAGTTTGGCTGGTGATTGATGAAGCGCATGAATTCCTGTCACGAGAGGAGGTTACTGCTGCCACCTTTCCCCTCATCACCATTTTGCGGGAAGGGAGAGAGCCCGGCATTTCTCTCATTTTGGCTTCCCAGCAGCCAGGAAAGATTCATACGGATGTGATTACCCAGTCAGATGTTGTGTTAAGCCACAGGATAACTACCAAGATTGACATTGACGCTCTCGGCATGTTCATGCAGAGCTACATGCGGGAGAACTTGAACACCATGATTGACAATTTGCCCAGAGTAAAAGGTGCTGCATTGCTCTTTGACGATACCAATGAAAGGATGTATGCCATGAAAGTGCGGCCAAGGTTTACGTGGCACGGGGGCTCTGCACCGACTGCTATGATGGAACAAGAAGGGCAGTTATAGTGCTTACCCAACTTCAATTCTCACATCCACCCTTCTCTGCATGTAAGGATAATCAATAACAAGTTCTGACCTGCTTCCGCTGCCTGTTAATTCAAAGAATGCTCCATACTTTGTCAAACCTTGCCATACCCCTTGCCTGGCTTTTAGGAGCTCAATGGCGTCTTGATCGGAAACGTCGATATCTACATCGCTTCCAGAGTCTGTTATCTGGATGCTTGCTGTTTCATCACTGGTTGCTTCATCCATTTTATTCTTGTCTGTGGTGAGGGTAATGGTTAATGGGCTACTGGGACTTTGCGAACTGCCCAAATCCAGCACACCTCCTCCAAGCGTAACAATTTTTACTTCTCTCCCATTCACCGTCCCATCACCATTCAGATCTATTGCCAAGTTTCCATTCTCTCCGACATACACGGCAAAGCTGATTCCGCCAATCAGGAGTTCTGCTCGTCCCAATTGCCCAGCAACTCCTGTCTCAGTATAGGTGATTTCCCTGTTTCCTCCTCCCACTTCTTCAAAGAAGAGCTTCCTCCCCGCAGTTTCTAAACCTTCATATTTCACAGCAAAAGTCTCTCCCTTGTAGTTGTTCTGCGTTGTGAGGATGAAATAATCGTTTTCTTCGACAGCATAATCAGTGCTGCTGCTAGCCTCGATATAGTAGAGAGTGTCATCGTCATCCCCATATCGAAAATTTCCCTCTGTATTCACTAACGGAACCCTTATAGCTCTTCCATGGCTGTTCCAGAATTCCAATTCATAGCTAGGCCCGACCGTATCAAATTTTATCAAACTGCCTTGCCCTCGGATAACGCCTCCATAGGTAATCTCAAAACCAGGCACAGTCTGCTGCTGCTCCTGCAAACTGCTGTAAGGGGAAATCAATAAGCCTTTCCTGCTGCCTGCTCTGAGCCTGTACTTTATGGAATCGAGCCTGAACTCATCTCCTTGCACTAACCCTCTGAGTTGAATTAAATTATCGAGCATGTGCTCGCCATTGATTTCCACTTGGGTGGAAAAGTTGCTATCGTCGTACCTGTCTTTAATGGTTATGCCATTAGCTCCAAGGTAAAACACCACCAGATCATTTCCTTCCTGGGCCTCATTCTGCAGGATTTCCAAAACTCCCATTTTGATGCCGTTTTGCAGGACATAACTTTCTCCTTCTGCCAGGCCGGGGGTGATTTCATTATCCACTTGAAATTTTACCACGCCTGGTTCCCGGTCGGTAACGAGGACAGGGGTAATCCGCATGGCCTGGAAGCCAGCAAAGAGCAACCTGGTTTCACCCTCCTGCATTGCCTCGAGAGAGCCTCCCCCTATCAATCGTAGCTCAACTTCCTCTGCTTGCGTGTTGATTCTTGTTTTGACTATCCTGTAGGCTTTGCCCATGAACTTAATGACTTTGTTTTCCATGCCCGGCAACGCATTGTCCTCTATCGCACTTTGCAACCCATTATCAAAAATAACGCCGTGCTCGAAAATGATATTGCCGGACTCAAATTTCAGAATATCCCCAATCCTGCCGAACTGGTCTTCGGTAAACTCCACCCTTCCAGAAGAGATATCCTCTCCAGCCTTGCCAAACCGGAGGTATTGCCTGTACGAGGTTATTCCTGCCTTTGTCCTAACGATGCCTCCCTCCAATGCTTCACTCTCTGTCTCTGTGAGGAATTTCAGCTCTTCCCCAATATCCTCCCCAATATTCAATCCCTTGAATTCTACATCATATTGCTGTTCCAAGGAAGAAAGCAAGTGCTGTACTGCTGCTTTCCGGTCTTGCGAAGGAGTTGTTTTTTCCTCTGCTCGTTGTTCCTGCGTTATCTTCTCTTCCTGAGACGTTGGCCACTGTTCTTCCCTCATTGTTTGCGGTTTCCCATCTGTCGCTGGCCTTTCTTCCACGGCTTCCTGCGCCTCCTGTTGCTTTTCCAGAGGTGTTTCCGGTTGGAGAACGAGCTGTTCACAGGCAGTGAGCAGGATGAGCAACACAAGGAGAGCCTGGGTTGGATATGACCTCCTCTGCACCCTTAAGGGTACAGTATCCTGTAAGGAGCAGCAAAGGAGACGGGAAGGTGCAGAGGAGGTCGACCGACAACAACATACGGAAAAGGAGCGGGATAGAAGCATCCGCAACCTCAAGGTTGTGGTATGTTGTTGTCGGTATCGCATAGGAGAGGAAAAAAGAAGAGGGATTTAAAAAGTTTTCACTGGATCTGATGCACTAAATCAGCATCCTTGACCGCATTGATGGCCATGTCCCGGAAGTAGTAGAACTCTTCCTCTCCATTCATGATTTGGACCTGCATTGGAATGCCGGAAAACTCATCTACAAAGAGGGTGACCTGTCTCCCTCCTTTCTCATACACAATCTTCTTGGTGAATCGATCATCGATCATACCCCCTTCAGAGACTTTTGCATCTGCTGGGATCTCTGCAATCCAGTCCATTGGCAAGGTAAGGTCAAAATATTTGTACTCCAAATCAAAGACCCTGTTTCTGTCCCTGCACCGGTAGGGTTCTCTTCTTTCACAATATCCAACTCCTGTCCTCGTGCTTCGGTCCAAATAGACTGTATCAATCCACTGGTCTGCTCTCCAGGCGTTAATTTCAAACATCACTATTTTCACTTTGTCTCCTTTCACAAACCACTGATCTGCCTCAAACTGCGGCTTGCCTTCTCCATAGTAAAAGCTGTAGCTCTTGATCTTGGCTATTTTGTCGAGCTGCTTTTTCAACTCTGGAGAGTACTCCTGGGATGGTGCAATGACGGTTTCCCCTTCTGCACCTGGTGTGGCCGTGGGGGCAGGTGTTGGCTGTACTGCCGGCTGGCCTGGGGCAGGAGAAGGCGCTGTAGGAACTCCTGGTGCTGCCTGCGGTTGCGTTGCACACCCAAACAGGAAAACAGCAAGGAAAATCATCAGTAAGAATCTTAAGAGCAGATGTTTGTATTGCATGGTACCACCCCTTATTCTCCGGAAGAAAGCAAGGCAGGCTTTAAATATTTTTCCTCAGAGCTTTCCCTTCCTGAGGACAGGATCTACGGCAATTTGTGCCTCAATATCAGCCCTACTCATGGAGAGGAAGGATGCAATGAACATCGCAACAAACACAATCATGAAGGCAAATGCCCAGGAATCATCTAGTGCTCCGAAATTCCAGTATATTGCAGTGATGATAGCGCCCAGTACAGATGTGAGAAAGAAACTGGTTGGAATCGGTGCAATTCTGACCCAGCCCATAAGAGACCTCTTTTATTTTTCCTTTATCGCTGTATCCTATAGTAACTGACCTAAATTTTT
>JACOVN010000043.1 GCA_016177315.1 Candidatus Woesearchaeota archaeon | reverse complement strand
CCAGTCAAAGACTGGATGGAATATTCGCATTTAAGGAAAAACATTATAAACTCCTTGCCTTCCTTGTTCTGCATGAAAATCCTTGCCTTCACGGACATTCACTGTAGCACCAAAGCCTTGAAGAAAATCATTCAACGAGGCAAGAAGAAAGACGTCGACTGCCTTGCCTGTGCAGGCGATATTTCTATTTTTGAGCAGCATTTAGAGTATATGATGAGAAAATTGGATACTGTTGGAAAGTGTGTGTTCATCGTCCCAGGAAACCATGAAACCCCGGAAGTGTTGAAAAAGCTTTGCTCGTACACCAAAAACCTTGTTTTTCTTCATAAACAGCTAAAGAAATTTAAGGATGTTACCTTCATCGGCTTTGAGGGAGATGGCTTTTCCTTTACTGATTCAGCATTTCGGGGATGGGCGAAGCAAATCGAGAAGCGAATCCGGAAAAAAGGAAAAATTGTTCTTATCACCCATGCCCCGCCCCATCATACCAAAGTCGACCTTCTCATTGACGAGCATTGTGGAAATAAAGACATTCGGAGATTCCTGGAGCGTAACACCATAGCATTGCATATCTGTGGGCATCTGCACGAGAATGCTGGTGTGAAGGATGTTGTGAAAGGAACTAAAGTTGTCAATCCAGGACCATATGGGGTAGTGGTAGAGGTTTAATCATCCATACACCTGCCATAAAAACTCACTATATGCGACCGCCTCCAAATCCTCCCTTATTTTTGCTTCGAGTGTTGGATCAGGCATCTTCTGTTCTTGTTGTGGTTTCTCTATCGGTTTCACTCTCATTGCATAATATAAACCATACAGAGCAGAAGATAAGAGGACGGCAGTTGCAACTCCTGCAGCAACCAAGGCTACCGTATTCTGTGTTGCATATTCCATAGTATGGTAAAGTTCTTCCATGAACAGAAGAAAGCATATTTTCTATATAAAGTTAATTCTTCGTAACCTACGCTATTTCCTTTTTCTGTTGTTGCAAATAATACCCATCTCCCTCCCCTCTGCCATCCTGCCATACCATAACTCTATCTGGAATATCTTCCTGCATGTATAATACTACCCTACTACCTCTATCTTCATCAATCAGCTTATACCCACACCTCTCTCCCACTTCTTCTGCAAAGGCCTTAACTTCTTCGTGGCTTGGCGTGTTCTCTAAGGTTAGATAATATCGTGAGGGCCCCATGAATGCATATCCTTTGATTTCTAGGAACAAGGGATGAGCGCGTTTAATGAGTTCTGCATACCCATTCGGATCTTCCATGTTGATTTTTTTCACGCAAGTAATTCTGCATACTGTCCTGAGTCCTTGCTTTCGTTTTTCCCGAAGAATATCCAGACTTCTTAAAAATCGCTCCCAGAAATCAGGATGCAAGGGCCTATCGGTTTTTTTGTAGCATTCTTTGTTTGGAGCATCTAAGGAAATATACAACTGCGTTGGAAATACTTTCTCTAATTGTTCTGGATACTGTCCATTGCTCACGAGAAAAGTACTCTTGCCTCGTGCATGCAATCCCTCAATTAATCCCCTTATCGGTGGATACTGTGTGGGCTCGCCAGTGAGGGAAATTGCGAAATGCATAGGCTCTTGTGCATTGGTAAATTTTTCTTTGTTTGTATTTCCATTTCCTCCAAAACCAGAGAGTAATTTTTTCTGTCCTTGAATCGCTCCATTTATGACTGCTCTTGGATCATCTGGATGTTCATACTTAAAAGCGATGGAGTGCAGATTGGTCAGATCTCTCCAGCAGAACACGCAGGCATTGCTGCAGGTAATGCTCGGTGTCATCTGGCAGCAGAGGTGGCTTCGAATACCATAAAATTTACTTTTATAGCATCCGGACCCTCCCTTTAAATCCCGCTTGGCGAAAGGGCAAATCTTCACAGCAGAGTGATTCCCCACAACAACATAATGCTGCTTTTCTAGATTCCGCTTTGCTGCTTCTACAATCATGTTCTCTATTTTTAGAACATTCAAATATTTATAAATGTTCACTTGGATGCAAGCTCTTGCATATACTGTTCCTGTACAATTTCCTTTCCTCTGGCCGTTACTGTGATGAAGATATTCCTCCCTATTTTTTTCTTCTCCACCAGATGCAACTTCTCTAGTTTTCCTACATATTGGGAAACGAGGCTACTCTTCCGAGGATAGTCTTCGTACGGGTAGAGTTCAACCGTTATTGCCCGTAAACCTACATACCCCTCTCCCAATTCTCTTCCCATTTGGTAGATGATCGTGAGCAATTGCCTCTCTCGCTGCGTTAAGGAATACTCGATCCTAACACTCTTGATTGGCTTCTGCTGTTCTGTCAGCACTTCCCTGAGTCCATCTATCAGCTGAATGAATCGCTTTCCTCTCTCGGTAATGCAGAGGTTCTTCTGCTCCCCCAAATCCATGGCAATCAGGTCATGGCGTTCTAAGAGTTCCACGCTTCTCCCCACTACTCTGCCCTGGAAAGGCGGCTCCTGAAGGATTTTGCCTAAGGGCATGCTATAGGACTTCCTCCCCATTTCATTATCGTACAGGACCTTGAGCATGTTCACCGCTTCTCTATCTTTCAGAATGTCGTACAGTGCCATGGAACGCTTTATGCACTGTTGCTTTTTATAGCTTTACTTTTGCACCCGCACGATGAGCCTTGTAGGAATTAAAGGAAATATCGGAAATAAAGGAAAAAAATTTATAATCGGAAGATTTATATATCAGTGGCAACACAGGAAATGGAACTGGTTGAGAAGGGAGGAGCATAATGGGGAGTCGCAAAGAGATGACATTTGCCAGTATGCTGGAGAACCCCCTCTACAAGGATAGGAACGTGCTGTACGCTCTGCAGCCTCCAACAGGCTTCCTCCACAGAACCCAGCAGAAGAACGAGCTGGTCATGGAGTTGGCTCCTATCCTCATGAAGTCGGTAGTGAAAGGGGTGTTCGTGTATGGCAACCCTGGCACTGGTAAGACAGCCCTTGTCTTGGATTTGCTCCGGGAGCTCCAGGAAGAGGCAGAGAAACGGAAGGTTCCGTTGAAAGCAGTGTACGTGAATTGCTCCGAGAACAGGACAGAGACAATCATCATCCTGGAAGCACTGAATCAACTGAGCTCAGAGCAGCAGTATCCCAGGATGGGTTGGACCAGAGGGAGGGCGTTGGAGGAATTGGAGAAAATCCTCAATCAGCGGGAATGGCAGGTGTTAATCGTGTTAGATGAAGTTGATTATGTGTTAAAAGAGGAGGGGGATGATATCCTCTATCGCCTCAGCAGGCTGGAGACAAAATCGAGAGTTTCCACCCTCATCATTTCCAACGATATCAGGGTTTCGGATTATATTAAACCAAGAACACAATCTGCAGTTGGGAGAGTGAAGATTATCTTCTCTCCTTATACCGCAGAGGAGCTTTTCGATATCCTCAAGGAGAGAGCGAAGGAGGCATTCAAGGCTACTGTGGTGAGTGATGCAGTCATTAAGAAAATTGCAGAGATTGAAGCTGCGCAGCACGGCGATGCCAGGAGGGCATTAGAACTACTCGATGCTTGCGGAAAAATTGCTCTGGCAAAAAAACTAGATAAAATTACGTTGGATTTAGTTGACGAGGCAGAGCGAAACCTAGAGAGGGATCAATTACTGAATGTCATTGCCTCCCTTACGAAGCACCAGAAATTACTATACTATGCTATCCTGAAGAATCAAAAGCAGGCCATGGTTGGTGTGGATATTTACCAGCTCTACTTAGAGGTATGCGAGAAATACAATCTTAAACCATTGACTGAACGGAGAATCAGATCCTTCCTCATCCAACTGGGTGAAGTAGGATTGTTGCAGACAGAAGTTGGCTGGCTGAGTGATTTGCGGAAGAAAGCACGGAAGGTGGAAATCAGAATCGATGCAGCCTTGAAGCAGAAAGTCTTGAAGCTGCTCCGGGATTCCATATAATCAAGCATGCGACAGGTAGCATATCCTTCCTCAATGGTTTTAGCCTCTTCCATTCGTATGGGGGGTAGATGTTGGGGGTGTGTTAAGGGATGAAGTTCCCTTCCAGTGGAGGGGAACTCCTCCCCATCTTTCATGGATTCAGGTACGGTGAATGTGTTGGGGGTGTTATACCGTGAATGTTATCACGATGCGAGGAGAGAAAAGCAAACAATCCTATTTTTTTCCTTTAACCAGTAAGAAGGCATTTTTTCTCACCTCAATGCCTTTTTACTGGTTATTGGTCTTCAAGTATCTACTGCAATGGTTTGACTGGAAATGGTTCTTATTTGTTATCTTCGTTTCCTTTGTGTTTTCCTTATTCAACCAGGGGTGGGGGTTGTTGAACGGATGAAATTCGATTACGTCAGAATCAAGAAAGGAAAGCTGCTCTGGACGCAAATCGAGAAGAAACAGGGCTTTGTTTTTATGCGGCACAAGCAGAGAAAATACTATGCTCTGGAACTTCCGTGTTCTCTTCCAAGTTGGTATTCCTGACCAAGCAATTTCTCGCGATGCATTCTCAAAATTTCCTTTGCATGCATAACGAATTCCTCCTCCTTCTCTCTTGAGATTAAGGCTCCTGCAGCATTGCCATGTCCTCCTGCTTCTCCACCAGTCCTCTGGACAATTTCCTGAATGATGGAATGCAACGGCAATTCCTGTTTCCCAGAAAGCCGGATGGACACTTTTGTTGTTTCCTGGCTATTTCTCGCCAGTCCAAGAATGAAAGTTCCTTCCGGACATTCTCCAGATTTTGCCATCATGGAAGCTAACGTGCCAATGATGGCATGATGGATGCTTTCTCGTGCATTGATAATCACCACGCCCTCCTCTTCCAAAATAGAAGGTGTGCCTCGCTGTTTCCTCACCCATTCCATTCCGCGCACAATAGCCTTCTTGTACTCTTGGAGATGTTGCATTGCTTTCTGCTGCATGCGCTTGTCCCCAAGACAGGCACCAATGCCATACGAGGCTTTGTCCAATCTTCCACAGGCATTCAGCAATGTGGCAAATTCCTTCGCATCCCGGAAGGGTGTGTTCTCTTTCTCCTGCAGCAGCGTATACGTAAAACCCAGAATATCCTCTGGAGAGGCTTCTCCATTCCTCTTCATGACAATGCCTGCAATGAGCCTACTCGTCTCCTCCTCATTCAAATCTCCCAGAGTTTTCCAGCTGTTTCCATTTTTTGGGTTAATTCCTATTTGTTGCAGAAAATGAATAGCTGCTGACTCATTCCCACTAACGCCAGGGATGAAGGGGTTGGTGGTATACTCCAGGATCTTATGGACGGGCCTGGTACTGGAGCCAAAGCAGCGCAAGGTTCTCCTCTGCCGTATGAACTGTTCTTTGATTGCGATGTCGAGAATTTCCTGGTTCAAGGGTCTGAAGCCATGCTCTTCCTGGATATCACCAATTGCCCCAACGAGAGCTATGGGTGCCATGTCTCTGTTCTTTGGATTCAAGGCATGGGCAAAGAAGAAGCAAATGCCTGCAGCGGAGATCTCCTTACCGCCATCGATGCCATCGCAGTGCGGATTTGTCAGCACAACATTCGGATATTCCTCTACCGTTGATGGCAACTCATGATGATCCAGGATAAAAACTTGTTTTCCGGCAAACCGCTTTGCAATATTCTCCAGATGCTTTGTCCCGAGATCTGCAAAGAGGTAAAGGGTATGCGGCTCCTGTGCAAACTGCTCCAAGAGCGGTTCAGTCAATTGCTGAAGAATAGTAACAGAGTATTTCCTGTTCTCCCGTTCCACCGCCTTGACGAGAATGGAGCAGGCTGTAATGCCGTCTGCATCGTAATTGCTAATGATTCTGACGGTTGCCTTTCCATCCGTTTGTCGGAACTGGAGCGCGGCTCGTCCAATCCGTTCCTTGAATGCTTCGTAATGGGTCATTCCGCTCCCTCTTTTAAATCACAAGAATTCCACCTCCGAATAGGGAGGTGGTCGTAAGACCAATTACCATCCTTATGCTGTGGAATTCTTGGGATGCTCAAGAACCACCATCCTTCTTGGTGTACATAAAGCTTTCGCTTCATGCCACCGGTCTATTGACTGGTGGTTCTTGACAGCTCAACAGAGAAGAGGAAAGGAGAATATAAAATGTTTTTGGTCATCGCATTACTGCACGTACAATCGGATGCTCTCTCTATCAAATTTCCAATCCTGCGGCAATACTTCCCGTTGCTTATAGTACTTCACTAATCTCCGTATTTTTGAATCTGTGAGTAACAACCCTCGCTTCGCTGTCATGTCTTTGCGGTTCTCTTCCAAATGCTTTTCTAACTGGATGGATCGTTTGAGTAAAGCCATCAGATCCTCGGGAATTTCCCGGTGCAACCCTCTTTCCTTCAATACCTGGTTCATCTGCTTTCCGAGAACAGCCTTCACACTGGGTATTCCGTATACATCTCGCAAGTACAGCCCGATATGGGAGGGTTGCTTTCCTTCCTTAGCTAATTTTACAATGAGGAGCTCAAGCTCTTTCTGACCATACCGTACCCAAGATGGTTTTGTTTTCTTTACTGGCTTCTTGGAGCCGGATTTCCCCTTCCGACCAGAGTACATTCTTGCCATGTTGCATCCCCATACAGCATTCCTATCGAGAAGAGATTGCTCTCCAGCATAGGCAAGCAAGCAGTGCTCACCGGCCTATCTCTCGATACAGTACAAGAAAAAGAGGTGTTTTATAAACCTTTTGCTTCTACTCTGGACATTTGCCTTGCAGTGTAAGCTCCAAATCATCGATAAGGCTATCCCCGTCCGTATCTGGAATGGGATTGCAGACCCTGCATCCAATGCAGCCTTCTCCAGTACAGGATTGCTGGCAAACAGTGGTGCAATCCACTCCCTCCTGTTTACAGAAGTAGACAACATTAGCAACTGTTTCCGTCTGCATGTCAGCATTGTCATACACGGTAAAATCCACATCGCATCTGCAGAAGGTAACTCCTCCCTGTTCAAAAGCTCTGCCTGCCGTGCCCCTGCCGGCATAGAACGCAAGGAAAGCGAAGAGCAACACCATCATAGCTACTATTCCTGGAAGCACGTACCGCTGCTCTAAGAACTGCTTGTTTAGAGGCATCTTCCCTGACCGCAACCATTCCTGCAGTTGTACTGTTGGCTTACTGCTCGCTCACCATCACAGAAGTATTCCTGCAAGGTGTTGCCGAAGCATGCATCCTCGTACTGCGCAAATACCCTCTCACCAAAAGGTGCAGTATCCCTACTCAAGATGGCGACAACCCCTCCTTGGAAGAAATTCAATCCATCAGAATCCTGGCAAAAGGAAGAAGTCTGTTGTTGTTCATTCACCTGTTGGAAACCAGCAAATCCTGCTTGATTCTGGAACGATTGCTGGAATGGGCCTGTCTGGAGATTCACGATAACCATGAGGAAAATTGCCGCCATTGCAAGAATAGCGATCAATCCAACCTGTTTATTGTTCATGCTTCTTCCCTCTTTCTTTTTAATGCTGGCGAAGAACTATTTAAATGTTTCCCCGTGGGGTGCTTAAGAAACTACGAGAAGATAGACCTTAGCTCTCTCTGGATCATAGATTTTTTCCACAGTAATCACTGTTTTCTCATCCACGCTTCCGGGAACTCCTTCCGTAACTGTCAAGCTCCGATTGTTGATCATTATCCTAATTTCGTTGCCCTGAATCTGCACCAATTGCATGGTATACCCACCAAACTCCTTCTCCTCCCCCACTCGTAATATCAAGGATAGGCTTTTCTTGATCTTCTCTGCGGATGCCGGAGGTTGTACTGGAGCGGTACTTTGCTTTACTTCTGGAGAAGGCTGCAGAGCAACAGTTTCTTCCTCTTCTGCTGCTTCTGCACGCTCTGCCCCTTTCTGCACCTCTTCCTTCTTCACTCCTGTCGTGCAGGCAGAGAGCAAGAGCAACAACACCATGCCTATACAGAGCCAAACCATCTGTTTCCGCATTTCACACCACGCTCATGACCCATGCACTTAGTATTCCCATGGTAAGGTTATCATCCATGCCAATGGAAAAGAGTTCCACTACCGTAGCAGTAATGCTCCCTAGGAGTATCTGTAGGGGGGTGATATTTAAAAAATTTTTCAAAATCAAGCCGGCAACGAGGCAGAAGAACAGGCAAGCCAAACTTCCTTCCAGACTTCTGTGGAATATCTTTTTTCTTCCAAATTTCTCGCCGATGATATTTGCCATGCCATCGCCAAGAGTGGTGAAGAAGAGAGCAGGAATGGCAATATCTTGCTCGAAGAAGAAAAGGATGAAGAAACTCGAGGCAAGATACCAGAAAATGCCAGAAATTCTTCCCCTTTCCTGCCGCTTGAACAGCGAGCGGCACTGGAGGAAGAGTTGGGTATTAAACAGAGGATGGGAAAAGCGGTAGAGCTCAATGGCTGCCATCGCTAGTACCAAGATGCCAACGCTGGTTATGAGGATGTTCCAAGAGAGTACGAAAGAGAGTAGCGGGATGAGCAATGCTGCCAAGCGCAATACCTTTCTCCACCATTTCATGCTCTCAAGCCTCTCTTATGCATTGGGATGATGAAGAAGATAATGAGAGCAAGGATGAAGAAGGTTGCATACTGCAAGGTTCCCCCCCAAAGGAGCAGTGCTAAGATAATTCCTATTGTCACGGCTTTTCCTTTCCCTCCTCTGAACTGGAAGTAGAGCGGAAATACATGACCGAGAATAGCAGCAACTCCAGTCAGATATACAACCAATTCCTGAAACTGAAACTTCATGGCAAAATAAACAGGAATCAATCCTTTCGCTATGTCTCCCAATAAGACGAGAACTCCTGGCCAGGTGCCGAATGTTTGGAAGGCATTTATCGTTCCTGGATTTTTTGTTCCAACCTTCCAGAGATCCTTTCCCTTCCATTTCGCTACGAGCGCGGCAAAGAGAATAGAGCCAAGTAGATATGCACCAATAATCGCGCCTATTTCCCGTAGCATCCCAGCCCTCCAGGTTATTGCTTTTAAAAATGTTTCTCTCCTTGACAAGAATGTCACAGATTTCTCTTCTCCAGTAAAGAGTTATTTTAATGTTTCAACCCCTTTATGCTCTAGCATGATTTTTCTCAGCAGGCAGGAAGAAGGAGTGGAAGAGGGATTAGAGCAGAAACTGGAGGAAGACGAAGAAGAAAAACAGGAAAAGCAGGCATTTCCAACTGTATACGATTCTGATGCAACGTACTTGCCTCGATACGGAAGCAGAGGGAAGCTGCTCCAGTATGCCAAGCAGTATGATGTCATAACCCTCCCCCCCAATGCTGCTGTTGTTTCTTTGCCCAGCTGGATGATCCAGTTCTATCATAGCGCCAATACGTTAGCTGTTACCTGGATGTCTGCCTACCGGATTGTCAATCTGCCTTCTGACGATTTTCGAAGGTTTATCCGAGGGCATGAGTTTGCGCATGTTTGGAATGGCGAGAGAGATCATGGAGACATCTACGATTTCCACGGAGAGGAGAATTACCAAGAGTAAGTTCTATCACAATATTTATAAATGCTTTCCTATCTTCTCTTGCCATGCCCTACTGTTACCAATGCGGCAAACAGGTCAAGGAAACTGCAAATTTCTGCCCTCATTGTAGGTTCCATCTGCGGGAAGGTGCACCCACACCAAAGAAGGAAGAGCGGCAAGACCATAGTGAGAGAAGAGAGAAAAAAGGGAGAAGAGCGGAGGAAAAGCATAGTCCTGCAAAAAAAATTCATTTAGAGGAAGAAAAAATTATTGAAGAAAAAGTTGAGGAAAGAGAAGAAGAGCAGGAAGAAGAAAACCAAACTTCCAAGCAAGAGGCTGAAATTGAGGCAGAGGCAGATTCCCTGGGGTGGGTGTGGATTGTCATAGGAATCGTTTTATTAATTGTTGTGGTGATTGTTGTTTGGGCTACTTTACAAGGAAGCTTGTATTGGCCATTTTGAGGTGAATGTATGGCAAATTGTGCAACCTGCGGTGAGGAAGTAAGCAAAGGAACAAAGTTCTGCGAAAATTGTGGAGAGAGAGTGGTAGAGGAAAAACCGCAGGAAGAATTCAAGATCAAGAAGGATTACATCCCAAGAAAGAAAATTCCTAAATGGTTTGTAATCACCTCTTTGGTGTTAAGCTTCTTCACTGCTGTAACGATATTGCTTGGCATTTTCGCCAATGCGTTGCTGCCTGGCATGGAAGAGCCTGTGTATTTGTTGGCCATGTTCTCTCTTGGATTTGTCGGCATTGTAACCTTATTCTACATCTTCATGATCATTTTCTTCAAGGCGAAGAAGTATGAAAGAGGAGCTGCGTTGTTGCCCTGGTTGCACCTGATCTTCTATGCTGTTGGTGGAGCCGTGCTCGGCATCATAAGCAACGACATCTACCAGTATCAGATTGGATGGACAGTCTTTGGGATGAATGCAGGAATTAATTTTATTCTGCTCTGCTTTGGGCTGTATTATTTATTGAGGGAGGAATAAAAACTATTCAGTTTTCTCCAATCTTTTTCGGTATTCTTCATGCACAATGTCTAATAAAGCAGAACACCGTTCTCGGCATTTCTTTATACCGACAGCAGCTTCTGTATGGATATACTCTAACAT
>JACOVN010000038.1 GCA_016177315.1 Candidatus Woesearchaeota archaeon | reverse complement strand
GCCCAAATATTTTACGGAATGGGTTGGAAGATTTACGGAAACGCTGTCAATCGTTTCTGTTTATTTCTCTGATCCAGCAATTTGCTTTTCTTGAAGATATTTTCTAACTGCAATCCGTATTTTTTCAGTGCAAATTGCTTTGCATAATCCAGCAGCAATGCTTCATCGCCAAACTCCAATGCTTTTTTCTGCAAAGCTTTCCTGGAAGCCTCTCGCACAACCCACACTCCCAGAGGAGCCCAGTATTCATCCGTAATAAATCGCAGTGCGAGAATAGAGCCTTTCCTTTTCATAGCAGCAAGCTTTTCCAGGATGGCAAGCCTGACTGCATAATAACCCCCAGCAGTATTATCTGCATAATTTTTTCTTCTGAAAACACCAGAGCCTTCATAGTCGGTTGTATATCTGCTTAAATCCTGTTTGTTGTAACTCCCCACATACATCTCAAACAGCTCATAGCTCCATGGGCCTGGCAAGAATAAGAGCAAGAAATAATTTCCCAGATAGCCATCAAAATAAGCAGAACACTCTACCTCCTGATACTCTTGGATTTCCTGCAGCAGTTTTTTCCCCAGCATATCATCGGTTGCAGTAATGCTCCATCTGGTTGGAACTAATTTCCTTTCCATTTTTACTCCCAAATTTCCAATGCTCAGCAATTTGGTCAATTGATGCTCGTGCAGTCCATGCTGGTAGAGATACCAAGCTGCATCCGTTGCTTTCCATTCACTATCAGAGACTGCTTTCTCCACAGCTCCAGGAATTTTTGGGTTTTCCGTTATTACTGCTTTCTTCAACGTAACTCGAGAACCAATAGGCAACAGGAATCTGTCCAGCTTTAAATCTACATTCGGCTTTTTCGCAAGATTGATTTCCATATCTACAGGTTTTGAGGCCATGGCAACCTCTTGAGAGATTTCCAGAAATTTATCCGAGAAGTTCTTGATGTTCGCCTTGAACTGAGAGTTAATCATAGCAGAACGAAGAGCAATAATTTGCTCGATCTGCACATTATTTTTTGCCCATTGCAAAGGCTCATCATTGCCGACATACTGCTCTGTATTCAGAATCCCAACATTTATCCTGGGATAGCCAAATCTTCCAACAAACACATTGGGGGCTTTTCCAAAGTAGTCCTGCTTCTGCACAAGAGGGATTTGCTTCGCTAAAAGTCTAACATTGAGCTCTCGCTCCTTGAAAGAAGGCCTGGAGATGTGCATGAAAACAGGAAAAGAAAGTATCTATAAAAATATTCCTTTACTTCCGTGGTATATTCACAGCAATCTTCACCACAGAACCCTGCTGTAAGGGTTCCTGATACTCAAGATGCGGTGGCATTAATGAAGTATAGGTTGTTCCCTTTGCACGAACATTCGTGACAACCCTATCGTCCTGCGGGAAGAAGGTAAAAACTACATTATCTGCTTCCCTAGGCTCTGCAAAGAATTTTGCTACAATCTCTTCAATGGATTCATCATTCCTTTGCACGGTATAAACAAAGGTTGGCCATCCCTGAGAACCTTCCTCCTTTCTCAGCACTGCAGAGTCCCCTAGTTCCTCATTGGAAATAGCATTCGGTGCTTGCATGCCAGCAAACTGGAATAGGGAAGGCATCTTCTCCATATACGGATTTTGCTTGGGAGGAAGTTGAATAGGAATTCTTGCAACCCTTGCAAATGCATAGCTTCTGGAAACCGCTTCTGCAGGAACTTGTTCTTCTATCACGGTTTCTGTGCCTGAGTATGGATGCACGCTCACTTTCTTAAAGTAGCCTGGCTCCTTGATTTTTTTCTCTTTTGTAAAATCCTCTCCAAGAAGTTCGCCTGCGTCATAGGGATGGATGGCAAGTGCTGGTGCAATGGCTCCAATCTTGAACACACCCCTAACCATTCTCCATTTGTTTCTCGTTTTTTCATGGGTTGGGCTTATCCAATCGTAACGAATGTACTGAATATTTTTCAATCGTCCTAGTACCGGTTGCAATTCTGTAGGAAGATGCTCCATGCTTTCTAATTCTCCTGCTAATACCCGAACATTTTTATCAAAGGCAATGAGCTCTCCTCGTTCCAGCATGGTCACTAATCCGTTAAATCGATGTTGGTAAGGAGCTATAGTACTGGGAGAAGGGATTTCTGCAATAGTTGTTTCCGGTGTAACAGTGGGGGGAAGCTCTGGCGTTTTGGCAATGCGCCTTTCATGCATCGTCCCTCTCATCATGTCCATAACAACAAAAATCTGTGGAACATGGTTTCTTGTTTCTCTTGGCAATGCTGCATGGAATTCCCAAAAAAGTTCTTTCTTTTCTTTGCTCATAATCTCTTCCAGTCTTCCGGGTCCTGCATGGTATGCTGCTAAGGCCAATTCCCAAGAGCCAAATTTCTGGTACAAATCCTTCAAGTACCTTGCCCCTGCAAAAATATTTTTCTGAGGATCAAGTCTTTCATCCTTTTTTCTGCTAACCGTAAGACCATATTCCCTGGCTGTCTCTGGCAGTAACTGCATTAATCCTTTTGCACCTTTCCTGGAATGTGCCTCCGGATTTCCACTGCTTTCAATCACAATGCTTGCAAAGAGCAGTTCATAAGGAACGGTTGTTTCTCTTGCTGCTGCTCGAATGAACGCATCATAGTTCTTGGTTCTGGCAATCCGTTCCTCAATATTTCCTTTCCTCAATTTCTGCGAGAAATGCTCTAGCTGTTCTTGCTTTACCTGTTCTGGCTCTGCAGCTGTTTTACGGGCAGTGCTGGCAAGTAACGGAATATCACCTGTAACTGTATCTGCCAATGCAGGATATCCTTGCAGCACGGCCACGAGTCCGAAGGCAGGCATTAGTGGCCTTGTATATTTCCTGAAAGTCCCCAATAATGCTTCCATACACCCAGAAAAGGGCTTTTTCTTTATAAAGATTTTGTATTTAATTACTCTAAGGTAGTACTAATAGAAAGGTTTAAATAGATGCGTCACTCCTAAAAACGAGATGAGCCTTATCAAACACTTATTAGGCGAAAGGAAGTCAGAAACCGAAGGATTTAGAAAGATATACGAAACTACTTTCGATCAGGGTTTTACAGCAGCTGTGGGAAGCTTGGTAGGAGACTGGTCATATCAATTTCATGCAGCATTCTTCATCAACCCTGAAAACGATATTGTGTACATGCTTGGAGAGGTCCAAAATCCTAGCGTTGGTGTGCCGGGACAGCCTGATTTGGAGCAGGAAGTACAAAGGCAACTCAGCGGTATGCAGAGAGAAAGAATTGCTGCTTATTCCGTATGTCGGGATGGGACAGAGATTATAACTGGAAATTTAGGATTGGAAGAACTCAATAGGATATTTGGTGGTGTGACGATCCAGCTTCCTGAGGAGATATTTATGGATGGTTGGATATTACGAAATATCATCCATATGTGGTATTGGATGCGTTTATCATCATGCCGAATCACATGCATGGAATAATCCAAATCGATAAATCAAAATTCGGTGGTCTGGTAGAGACGCGATACATCGCGTCTCATAAAACCAACCAAACATCGACACCCCACGCGATAAAAGAGACGCGACGTATCGCG
>JACOVN010000037.1 GCA_016177315.1 Candidatus Woesearchaeota archaeon | reverse complement strand
TCTGTTAACCTGGAAATACAGCAAATCGTCGGCCTGGAGAATTTTCCCACTTTTCTCTGATGCTTATATTGCTTATACTTTTTCAAATCAACACCATTATGCACCACCGCAACATCCTTCTCTCTGATGCCCTGTTGCAGTAACCTGTCTTTCGTAAAGTGGCTCACGGTGATAATCTTATTCCAGGAAAGCTTTAGTACGAAGCGCTCCCATACTTCTCCAAGCATTCCGGTCCCTATCCCTTTATTTCTTATCCATTCGCCAACCCACACCTCATGGTAGGTTGCTACCGTGGGAATATGCAGTTTTCTCGCAGCAAAGTAGGCGGGTACACAACAAATGAAGTTCTGTCCGTCGACCAGGTCTATGCCCTTTTCCTCGAGCAACGGCCACAGGCGATAGGCACGCCAGGCAAATCTCAATCGAGATAAAAAAGCTCCTTCATGGGTGTAGCGATGCTTGCAACAGGAAATCACCTTTATCCTTCCAATGCGGTACTCCCTGACAGCATCTTCTTTTTCAGAAGAAGTTATGATATATACAGTATGCTTTTTGGAGAGCTCTTGAGCGATATGATAGCATCTCGATTCCACCCCACCTCGGAGCTCACCCTTCTCTGATTCAGGAAAGTATTCCGTAATCAAACAGAGCTTCATTTTTTCCTTGCTCGCTGGATGGCCCGATTCCGAACAATCGTTGTAATGTCCTGCTCCATCTGATCGAGCTTGACGTAAATCCGAAACACCAGATAGAAGAGGAGAATAATGCTGATGTAGATAATGGCATCAACGGGTCTTCTGGTGCTGATGAAATCCTGCAGCAAATTGAGATAATCCTTCACAAAAACCAAGACAATAGCAAGCACCCATACCGCACACCAGAAAAAGCCCTCTTTCTTCGTGATCTTCCCGTCTTTCATCCTCAGCATCACTCTGCTCAAGGCAAAGAGGGCAAAGGCAGTTACGACGATTTCCAACAGATCTAATGTTACCATGGTGTTCCCTCCATCTTCTCGCTTAGCGCGTTAATTTCCTCCAAACAAGGTTGAAGGCAATTTTTAGGCTATTCCAGGGGCTCTGGCCTCGCTGTTTCGAATATTCTGTATAGGTCACGGTGACAGGAACTTCCTGGAATGGAATATTTTTTTGCACGATTTCCTCAATGATTTCTGAGGCATGCTCCATCTTATCTTGCTTAATCCGAATTTGCTCCGCTGCTCTCCTAGAAAAAGCCCGGAAGCCATTATGCACATCCGTCAGCCAGATGCTGGAAAAAATCCTTGTGAAAAGAATACCCCCCTTTAAGATGAGCCTCTTGATAGGAGGAACTTCTGAATGCCCGAGAAACCTGGAACCCAAGGTGACAGCAATCTTGCCTTGTGCCACCGGCGCAATCATGTGTTGAATGTCTTGCGGATGATGCTGGCCGTCGGCATCGAACGTAACAATAATGTCCGCTCCGTGCTGCAGGGCATACTCGATTCCTGTTTTCAGTGCTGCACCCTGCCCTCTGTTGATCATATGCCTGAGCACGATAGCCCCCCGTGCCGCCGCAACTGCCGCAGTCTTATCCTTGCTTCCATCGTCCACGACCACAAGATTTGCGTACCCTTCCTGCCGAATGCTTGCAACGACTTCCCCAATTTTCTTCCCTTCGTTGAATGCCGGAATGATGATGAAAACCTTCCCCTCCATGGATGAGGGCTGGAATAACAAGGTTTAAATAGTTTATGCAATCTGTTTCGGTCATGGAACTGCGGAAGGTTGGAAAGCTTGCCCTCGCATTACTCATATCCCTTGTTTTGCTTTGGCTTATTTTCCAGCAAATCCAGCCAACAGACATTGTTGCAGTGTATCAGCAAATTCCCCTTTCCCTTATTGTTTCTGGTTTCTTCCTTTTTGGCATTAGCCACCTTATTCGTACCTTCCGATTCCAATACCTGCTGGGAAGGAAAATTTCTTTCCACGATCTCTTTGCAGTGGTCTGTATGCATAACATCCTCCTTGCCCTCTTGCCCTTCCGGATGGGAGAATTTTCCATCCCCTATTTCCTGAAAAAAAGAAATATCAAGGTTACCGAATCCCTTGGGATGCTCGCTGTAGGCAGAATCTTTGACATCCTTGCCATTATCCTGCTCTTCTTCTTTTCCCTGCTGATGGTTTGGAACGAGCTTCCTGCCTTTCTCCAAGGAATGCGGCTTTATGCGCTCATCCTTTTCGTTCTGTTAGTGCTTTTCATTTACTTTACTGTTTCCCATCTCCAGCCGCTGCTCCGTAAATGGAACAACAACCAACGAACAAGAACAGTTGCTCTCTTGCTGGAAAAGGCGCATGAAATTGCTGAAAGCTTCCAAATTCTCAGAAAACAGCACGGAATTACCATTGTTTTTTGTTATACCATCATTATTTGGATTCTGCAATTCACTTGGACGTATATCGTTTTCTCTGCTCTCCTACAGTCCAATCTCTGGATTATTATTATTGGCTCTGCATTGCCCATTTTGGCTACCGCTATCCCTATACAGGGTGTAGGGAATTTTGGCACTTGGGAAGGGGTTTGGGGAGTTACCTTCATGGCCTTTGGCTTAGAGCAAACCCTTGCCTTTGCCTCTGGCTTTGTCTTCCATATTCTGAATATCCTCTACGCTTTAGGCATGGCACTCTATGGCTTAGTTGTCTTCTACGGGAGAAGGTAGATACACTGCATATACATCATTCTCATAAACCAAGGGAAGTTCCAAGCTATTCTTTTCTTTGGCTACAATGATGTAGTTTGCTTGGTACTTTTCCGCTGCTGCGGTGAAGGAATCGGTATCGTTGGTCAAGTAGAGTTTACGAATTTCCGCATACCGTTCATACCACGCTTTCCCTCCATCCGGTTGGGTCATGAGGATGGTAACGCCGTCCTTGTAGGCAGAAACAACCCCGCGCTTACCATAGGCTCTGAATGCATCAGCAAAGCCATACGGAGGAGCAAGGAAAAGATTTTTCTTGTCCTGCTGTTCTGCCCATCCGACCAGGTCATGGAACGCAGGGAGATGAGCAAGGACAGAAACAGTAATCTGTTTGTCTTCTCGATCTTCCGGAGATAATATAACGGATTCCGTCAACTGTGGGAAGAAGTAAATGAGCAGTATACCAGCCGGGATGATAAGTATGGAGGAAAGAAGCACCGCAATTGTCTTGTCTCGGACACTTTTCTGTTCCCACAAGGAGAAAAGGAAAAAGGCTGCGTAGTAAAGAAGTACAGGATAGAAGAATGCGGAAGCTCGGAAGAACTGGACATAGAGCAATCGTGGTATCCATTGTGCAGCCAATATCCCACCAATGGATACGGTAGCTGTTGCCAGGAGGAGGTATAAGAAAAACGAATCTTGCTCGGTCCATTTTTTTGCTTTCTTTCGTACAACACCCAGGATGCACAGCATAATGGGGATACTCCCCACTATCAGCATTTGGAAGATTGGGATTTGGAGTACATACCCGGCACGGTACGCCACAAGGGACGGAATGATGGTGGGGACAGGTCTCGAGAGTTGCTCCTGCAGTTCCGGAAAAGCACCGAGGAGAGAAGCAAAGATAAAGGAAAAGAGAAACAACAGCGTTC
>JACOVN010000033.1 GCA_016177315.1 Candidatus Woesearchaeota archaeon | reverse complement strand
TGCCTATGCTGCTGCTCTCGGCTTAGATGCAAAAGAATTGAACATGGCAGAGATTTACGATCCCTACATTGGCAAGACCGAGCAGAAATTGCGGGAAGCAATGCAGATGCCGGAAGGTGTATTGATTGTCAATGAGCTGGATTCTTTTCTCCGGAAGAAGGCATTGCAGGACAATCAGGTATTTGTGAATGTAGTAAATCTCTTTGCAACAGAATTGGACAGGAGGAAAGAAGATGATGCATTCCACTGCATTACTACTGCAAATGAGCTTGGCATTCTTGAGGATAAAATGCAGCGTGCAGGAAGATTCTGCGCTATTTTTGTAGGCTATCCAACACAGGAGGATATGGAAGAAATTTTTCAGGTGCATGTACGGAAGAGGACGGATTGCCCAGTTTTCCAACAGAAACAGGAAGCAAGGATAGGAAACATTGACAGCAATGGAATTGCTGCAGCGCTTCAGGAACGCTCTGATGCCTTAGCAGAAGCAGGTGTTCCAAAAATTGTTGGGGCAGACATTGAGAAAATTGTTATGGATACGTTCACCAAAAGATTCCGCGATTATCGGGACAAGGGAATGATTCAATATCCGACTACGGAGGATTTCCTGCAAGAGATTGCAAGTTACTGGACAAGGCAGAGGGAGGCATGATGTTCCGGAAAAAGAAATCGCTGATGGACAAATTGAAAGGCCCTGAGTGGAGAAAGCTCTACCACGAGCTCTTCATCGAGCGTAAACCACTGCCGCAGAGAACAAGCAGGCCAGAAATCCCTATGCCAGGAATGCCCGCATGCATACGCCACCATATGGAAACCTCTCCAACCATGACGTTGCTCGTGAGTCTGGAGAGTCAAAACCTGGAAGCCCATCAGGATTTGGCTGGAAAAATTCTGCAGGATTTTCAGTTGCCAGGCATTCCGTTTGCCTATATCCCTGCATTTGCCATGGAATGTGAAACAAAAGAGCATTCCAGGGTTTTGCTGCACCTCTCAAAATATTCCTCGATTGGCATCGTGGAGCCTGCACAATACCTCTACATTCCGGAGATGGAAGTGCCTTCCTTGGAAAGGCCAGAAGCCATGGCAAAGCCCCAGGCAGACCTCTGGAATCTCAACATGATTGGAGCAGACATCGCCTGGCAATATACGAAAGGGAAGAACAGTTTGGTAGCGGTAGTGGATACTGGCATCGATTACTCTCATCCCCAGCTGAAAAGCAGATTCCGGGAAGTGAAAGGCATTAACCTTGTGAGAAAAGGTGCTCCTCCCATGGATGGCAACGGTCATGGCACCCATGTCGCAGGGACCATTGCAGGAGCAGGAGATGTAAATGGGAATATTGCAGGCACTGGCATTGCGCCAGATGCCACCTTGTATGCGGTGAAGGTATTGACTGATGAGGGCTGGGGCTCTGAAGCAGCTGTTATTTCTGGCATCGAATGGTGCATCGACAATCAAGTGGATGTTATCAACATGAGCCTTGGCGCTAGCACCTATACCCGCTTCCTCGAGGCCATTTGCAAGGCTGCGTATGAAAAAGGCCTTATTCTTGCCGCAGCTGCAGGGAATGATGGAACCAATAAGCCTCAATACCCCGCCCATCTCTCTGGAGTCCTTGCTGTCGCTGCTGTGGACCGGTTCAAGCAGAAAGCATCCTTCAGCAACTGGAACAGTAATAATGATATCTCTGCTCCAGGAGTGCAGATTATTTCCACTTTCCCTGGCAACCGGTATGCACAATTAAGCGGGACTTCCATGGCAAGTCCCCATGTTGCAGGAAGCATGGCCTTGGCAAGAGCTTTAGCCAAGGAAAGCCCAAAAGCCTTAGAGCAGGTTTTGAAGGAAACAGCAGAAAAGTTAGGCTCTGTCACTGACCCAGACAATTGGGGAAAGTATGGTGCTGGCTTGGTTAGAGCAGATAGAATGGCAGCAACATTAGGAAGGAAAGGTTTATATGCAAAACCTGCTTTTGCCGTCGGAGGGAGATACCCATGAATGAACAAGGAAATGCTGGAGAAGAGCCAATGGAGAGAAAGCCAGAGTATGCAATAGTATATCAACCAAACACGATTACGCAGGAAACATTGGCAGAACAATTGGGGAAGCTTGGCTTTACCGTAACTGCAACGCCAAAGCCGGAGCATGTTGGGTGTCATATGGTGTATGCCCAGTATGGTGGAGAGAATAAAGTTACAGAAGCAGTAGAAGCTGCCAGGAAGCTCTCTGGGATTGAGGAGATGGTGGAGAGTGCGATATTTTCTACCCAAGAAAAAGGAGAGTGTAATATCAAAAATACAATGAAGATTTAAATATTTCAATGGTTTTTCCAGGCATATGGCGCAGCATCAGGATGCTTCCACGGTTTTCGGAGACGCGTACTCAAGAACCGCACCGAGAGTACTGAGGGAACTCCATACGACCTTGCTTGACCTTTTGGAGCATCATCTCAGTCAGCATCCAGGTAGTACCCTTGCTATTCTTGGACCAGGCGGATATGTGCTGCCCTACGCTTTCCAGTACAATGGAGATGGTACACTTGGAAAATCCAACCGTGACAGAATAAAGAATATGCTTCCTGGGGCTAGAATTATTCTCGTTGATTATGTGGTGGAGGAAGACAAGAACGGACTAGAGAGAGCACGCAAAACATTGGCATCTATGGGCTTCTTCGAGCCAGGATATTTCTCAGAAGGAGCATTATTAAAAGGGACAGATTCTAACAGGAGTCTTGTGTCACTCATGGAAGAAAATACTTCTAGCATCTCTTTCGTTCAGAACAATCTCCGTGACACATTAGGTATTCCAAACAGTAGCATGACCGTTATCGATGTAACGCTCACTATGCACCACGCTACCGTAACCAGAAAAGAACTGGAACGGCTATGCCATGAATATTTTCGAATCTTGGCGCCCGGCGGAATGCTGCATATTGGCGAAGGAAGCGTAGATATGAACTACAGCGAGGACAAGATTATTAGGATTGGGCAGGATATAGCTTCCGTCCTAGAAACCTCTGTCCGGGTAGAAGATGCACGAGACAAGGGAAATGGGTACGTGATGCATACACTCTTCGAACCCGGAAAGCAGTACACGGATCTCTCCGAAGCCGAGGAAAAGGCACGGCAAGATCATTTCCCACTTGTGCGGATCACAGAGGAAGGACTGGTGACGGTAAAGGGTAGGCCAGGCAGCGTCATCCTTCGGGAGAGCAAGCCAGCAGAACTTGCTGAGCGACTCTCTAGGCGAGGCTATAAACAACTGCTCCTGTTCCACGACAGCGTTACCTTCCCACTCATCGATCCGGAAATGGAGGAGGACAGACAAGGCCTCATAGAACCTGTGGAAAGATACTATGCTGCTATCGCCCAGCGACTCGTAGAGAGCTACGGGGAGCGAGATCGTGTTTTAGTCGACCAAGTGTTAAGCGGCATCGCCTTTGAGAAGGGCAACGCGAAGCGAGGCACGGTAGAGTACTATCTGGGAAGGGAGAAGATAGAATATGCCCTGAGAAGAGTGGGATTTGTAGACATACAAGTTCGGCAGCATAACCAAGTTCCATTCTACAACCTCACGGCGAGAAAGCCAGAAGGATAATCAATCAACGAATTGCCTTACAGCAGTATTGAATTTCTCCGGCTCCTCATAGAACGGGCAATGTGCACTCTGTTCAAAAAGAAGTAGTTTCGCATGAGGAATTTGTTTAGCCATATACCTGCATCCTGGTACCATCCATTTACTCTGTTTCCCAGCGATAATGAAAATAGGAATCTTGATGGTTGGCAAAATATCACGCCAATCCTGCACACAATTATCTAACATCAATTTTGCAGCGATATCCGCTGGTGTCTTGAGCATTTCCCGTAGCATCCACCGTAATTCCGCTGGCGTTCTCTCCTTATAAAACATCTGCGGAATAAAATCCTGAAGAAAATCTGCATGGTTTGCCTTGATTGCCGCTACAAACTGCAATGCCTTTTCTGCGGTAAAGTCTTCTGCTACTCCCTTTTTCCATTCTTCATCGCTAACAATTTTCGGCGTCTGGTCGATAAGAATTGCTTTTACAATACGCTCTTTGCCAAAAAGGTTCAAATAACTGAGAATGGTTGCCGCACCCATAGACCAACCTATGAGCGTTACATCATGGAGGTCAAGTGTGGAAAGAGCATTTTGCAGATCCATCGCATGCCGTGTTATTCTGTGACCGTATGCTGGCTTATCTGATTTGCCGTAGGCACGCATATCTATGGCAATGACGCGGCAGTATTTGCTCAACTCTGGAATCTGCTTCTGCCACCAGGCTGTACTCATGGTCCAGCCACCGATGAAAACTATGGGTTTTCTCCTTCCTACATCCTCGTACCAGAGCCTTACCCCATCGTTGGTTGTGAAGAATGGCATTTTCTACTAGAAAGCAGAGATATATTTATACCTTATGCCACTCTGTCAAGCCGGCTGAAACAGCTTGTCAAGAATCGCTTGGTCGGAGAAGGCGAAATGGATATTATAATCTTTTCTTTTGTGGCTAAGACATTGGTTTGGCCATCTTCCACAGCAGCTGGAAG
>JACOVN010000034.1 GCA_016177315.1 Candidatus Woesearchaeota archaeon | reverse complement strand
GGGCCTCCTTGCAAGCCTGGAAAAACAGCCCTGTCAATTCGTTCTGCAAGATTGAATTTATCGTCTGCATGATACTTTGCCTTTAATCTATCCTCCTTCCTGCACAGAATCATAGCCCCTCTTGGTCCACATAATGTTTTGTGGGTTGTGGTTGTCACCACATCCGTAAATGGAAAAGGCGAAGGATGCACTCCGCCAGCAATCAATCCTGCAATATGGGAAATGTCTGCCATGGAATACGCGCCAATCTCCTCACAAATTTCATGGAAAGCCTTGAAGTCAAACTGCCTTGGGTACGCTGTTGCTCCAGAAATAATCAATTTTGGTTTTTCCTGCAATGCAATTTTCCTCACTGCATCCATATCAATCAAGTGGGTCTTCTTATCCACGCCATACTGCACAAAGTTGTATGCTTGTCCAGAGAAATTCACTTTATGGCCATGCGTTAAATGCCCTCCATGGGCCAGATTCATCCCCATCACTCTGTCTCCAAATTTCAGCAAGGCGACATAGACAGCAATGTTTGCAGGACTGCCAGAGTATGGCTGAACATTGACATGTTCTGCACCAAACAATTTTTTGGCTCTCTCAATGGCAAGGGTTTCGCTCTGGTCAATGAATTCGTTGCCTCCATAGTACCGCTTGCCAGCGTACCCTTCCGAATACTTATTATTCATCGCAGAGCCTAAAGCGTCTAGCACTGCCTGAGAAGCGTAACTTTCCGAAGGAATCATCTCCAAGCCGAGATTCTGCCGCTCCCGCTCCCGCTGGATAATAGCAAAGAGCGCAGGATCCACTTCCTTTAAACTACTGGAAAAGACCAAGGTTACACCCCTAAAGAAAAATGCATTGCTTGTCTTTATATAGTTTTTGATGGAAGAATAGCTATACACCAATTAGATTTCGACAACAACTTACTGCAACCTTTAGGTTGCAGAATGGCTCTTCTGTTCCTCTTCGGTAAGTTGTTGTCGAACGACCTCCTCTGCACCATTCTGTTATAGCGTAGCGACCTGAAATAGAAACTGCACCCTTCAGGGTGCAGAGGAGGTCATATTATAATGCTTTGCAGCCATAATGACGGTTTGACCGGCCATATATCCCAGCGCAGCAAAAGCACTGCCCACATACGCACGTCTCCAACTCTCCCCTCCTAGATACCGGAAAAACAGCGGAAAAATACCTGTTCCCAGTATCACACTCTCCACTGCATTGCTCTTGGGGGTGTCCAACCATACATCCGATACCATGGTTTCCACCAAAATACCCGCCAAGAAACCCGAGATGAGGCCTACTATTTTGTTATCGATGGAATGGCTTTCTGCCTGTTGTTGATCCTGTTTTGGCAGTGTATCCATCCAAGAAGGAAATTTCAAAACATATATAAGGTTTTCTCTTAATCCGTAATCACCTTATCCATCTTCACATCGTGTGGTTCCTTGGGGATTTTCTGCACTATCTGAAATTTATACGCCAACCCAATCTTCTTTGCCTGCAAACCCTTGAGAAACATATCATAATAGCCAAGGCCATACCCGATTCTATATCCTCGCTTATCAAAGGCAATGCCAGGCACCAATACTACATCAATATCGTTCCGCAATACTGGCTTTATCTTCACCGGTTCCAGAACATCAAAGCTCCCCTTCTCCAATTCCTCAAATCCATCGATCCGGGAAACAAACATTTCCTCATTCGCAACATAGGGAACGCAGACAATTTTCTTCTCCAGCCAAGTCTTGAATAAGGTATGGGTATGCACCTCTTTTCCTTTAGAAACATAGAACATCACCACTTTCGCTCTTTGAAATTCTTTCCATTGCTCAAGCTTTCGCATTATTTTCTCAGATTTTTCCTTAACTTCTTTCTGGGAGAGCGCATTGCGCTTCTCAAGGATTCTTTTCCGTATCTGTTCCTTGGTGATGGGCATGAGCAGAATGCAACGGAACTAGAGCAGTGTTATGTCCACGACTTCCTCTGGCCAATTTGCATCTAACAGCATTTCCTTAATCTCTTCTTTCTCTTTCCCTTTCCGGATCTGCAAATTCGCAAACTTCTGAAGTTTCTCTAAACTGCTGGTTGGAGTATGGACATCATGCAGCACCAATTCGACAGCGTGATCGTGCCATCCTGCATCTCTTAATCTTTTCCGAATCTCCTGGTCTCTCAGCCCCTTTCCACTCAACCGTTTCATGTGCTCTTCCAAATCCACGTATGCTGGCTTCGTTACCTTTCGCTTGTGTTCCCGTCGTCCAACGAGAATAGAAAAGATGAGCAGGGAAATAAAGAGGAGTGCAAGGAGGAGGAAGAAAAGGTTCCGGTATTCCTGCACGGTTGCTGCCTGAACAGCAGGTATCACCAGTAGTGCAAGAAGGGAAATAGTTGGGAGATTCATGTTTTCCTCTTGCGCATGTGCTGGTAGAGTTGTGCATACGTTAAGGAGATAAGGATGAGGA
Organism: Candidatus Woesearchaeota archaeon; assembly: GCA_016177315.1. Lineage (GTDB taxonomy): Archaea > Nanobdellota > Nanobdellia > Woesearchaeales > UBA12501 > JACOVN01. Next base: position 978 of record JACOVN010000034.1, on the reverse strand, counting down.
TAAAAATCAAGAGGGTAAGGGCAATGAGCAGGTTGTTTCCTTGGTAGAGTTCTGTGCTGAAAATGTTGAGGAATGCATTCCCGGTCATCCCTAAATCCAGGAAAACGACAGAGAGCAGTAACAGAAAACTCAATCCCAAGACCAAGTAAACCTTTTGCATACAGGAAATCCGTGCTTTGGACTATTTAAATGTTGTTCTCTGTTTGAACCACAAGGTTTATAAATCGCAAAAAGCAAGGAAAAGCTATGTCCGATCCTAAGCCTTCCCCTGTCATCCAACCCCTCCATGATCGTGTGAGCAAGCTCCGTTTCAAGGGCTATTTCGATTGGGAGAAGCTGTACAAATCCATGATCAACTGGGCGAAGGAGCAGGAGTACGAATTCTACGAGCGACAATACAAGCACAAGTGGCGGGGGAAGTGGGCAGAGCTAGAAATCGGCTGGAGATTAGAACGGGAAGTCAACGAATTTGCGAAAAACGTCATCTACGTTTTCTTTCATATGTGGGATTACAAAGAGGTGGATATGGTCGTGGAAGGAAAAAAGAAAAAGATGGTGTATGCGAGAATGTTCATTGATTTCACCGGAGAATTGCAGCTGGACTGGCAGAAACGCTGGGATGGGAGCAAGATGAAGCGCCGCTGGAGAGATTTTTACATCAATTACGTGATTCGGCACGAGATTGCTGATGTTTGGTGGGACAAACTCTGGTACCATACCAATGAATTCCAACAGGTGTGCAAGAAAGCGTTGGGAAGCGAAGCCATGTCCGATGTCTACGATGATATGTGGTAAAATTTTGGAAAAATTTCAATAGAAATCCGACACCCCCAGTCAAAGACCGAGGGATTGCCCGCTCATGCTCAAAAATCCTTTGGATTACATGAAAATTGAGATTTTCAAGTTCCCAAAAATGCTTAGCATTTTTGAGATTTGGCACCCCAGAAATGCAAGGCATTTCTGTGGCTTCGTTCGCTC
>JACOVN010000036.1 GCA_016177315.1 Candidatus Woesearchaeota archaeon | reverse complement strand
CCTTTTGAGGATGGGAATGGAAGAGTTGGGCGGATTCTCATCAATGTAATGCTTCTCAACCATGGCTATCCCCCCCTCATTATCCGCAAGAGCCACCGGGTAACATATTTCGATGCGCTACAAGCATTTGATCATGGATACGCAGGGAAATTGTACTATTTTTTAATTGAAAAGCATAAAAAAACATACGAGCAGTTCTTTGAGGTATACATGAAATACTTGAAAGAGCAGTGACTATAAATTATTGAGTGTGTGTGCATAGAAATAATTTCATGAGGGCTTTTCAGAGAGAAAAATTTTTTTCTGAAGGGAAATTGAAATCCCCACAGTCCCACCAAATATTTTTATAGTACTGCCTACTTCCTCATCCTTATGAATATAAAATGCTTATTGCTGAAGCTCGGTTTACGGAAATATCCATCAGGTCCTTTGAATGTTGGGGAAATATATGCACTTGCAAGTGCATTAGGATTCCGTCTCTATGGGTAAGCCAAGGAGCCAAGAAAAGAGCACGTCATTGCCGCACAGAGACAATTAGCTCCTGACTTTATGACAGTGTATCGAACGAGGCAAGAACTTTCTGACGTTGTTGAAGAATATCTGCAAGCTGGCTCAACTTCCGGAAAAATCGTGCCTGCGTGGGACATGAATAAACTTTTTAATGGTGATTATGATCGCCATGATCTTTCGCCATACCTTATTGCTCGGCATATAATAGAGTGGCATGCGCCTCCACCAGAACAGGCATCCCTCCACGGAGGCCTTCAGAGAGTTATGAATCTGAGAAGAGCGAAAGAGGAAGAAAGAGAGCAAATCAAGGCCAGAGTGCTTCAGATTGCTAACCAAGCCTATCAAAGAAATGCGGCCTGAATTAAACCCGACAATTTTCGATAAGAAAAAGAATTTTCATAAACTTGGGGCATAACATAATTATCTGCGATAGCCCATACTCTCTACAATGCTCTCCAAGTGCTTCATCATGAAAGCTCCAAGTGCTGCTTTGCTCAAGCCGCAGAACACGGTTCCATTAGTAACTAAATCTCTGACTTCTGCAAACGGCAAGTAGGTTGCTTTTGCGATTTTCTCGTTCACATCAGGAGCTACACCGATTTCCTCTACTCTTGCAGGGTCAACCAGAACCGCAAGTGTATCGATGCCTCTGTTGGAATAGAATGCAGTATTGGGGTTTGTTTCTCCAAGCTCCTCTACATCCAGTACTAAACCTCTTGTACGGCTGCCAAGCTCTTGCCGAAACTCCCGAAGCGCTGTTTCTCTGGGCTTTTCCCCTTTCAATCCAAATCCTCTTGGAACTTCCCAACTCATGGTGTATCCCCGTTTATCTGGATTATCCAGCCATTCGCGGAATGCGGCTCTGGAATGGAAATTAACAGGGCCAACAATGGGTCTTGCTACCTCGATCATGCCAATATGATACCCTTCTTCTGTATGGTAAGGAACAGTAATAGCTCCGGGCATTTCCCATATTGCATACTGGTCCCAAAGTGGTTTGCCATCCTCTGTCATCACGACAGCTCTTGCAAGCTCTCCTAAGGAAGGATGGAGAATGCCGCCGAATGATTCGACATTGCCTACAATGGCTTGCATGGTTGTAACAAGACTTGCAACCTCTGGATGCGGATGAGCATCAGCAAAGAACCTCAATTCCTGAACTTTTCCCCTAAGAGCTCTCAGAGTGTTCAGTTGCTCAGGAGCCCAGCTCCTGCCTGCTGCTATTCCGGCTTGTAGCCTTTCTAGATATGTTGGATCTCTTTCCAGCACCTTATCGAGTGAAAGGACGGTTTGGTTTGCCATTATGGATATTAATACATACATATATATAAATCTTTCTATTTTCATCACTTTTAAGTGATAGTAAAGTATTTAAACTCCAGTATATCGAGCACGGCCATGGAACCCAAAGCACTGCTGGTAGACGTTGGCAACGTTCTCATGAATTTTGACCATAGAGCAATGTGCAGAGAGCTTGCTGCCTATACAGCACTTACTCCCGAGGAAGTCTATAAACGCGTCTATACCGGCGGTTTGGAGCGTAGCTTTGACAGAGGTGAATACACGAGGCAAGCATTTTTTAAGGAAGCGATGCGCGTTTTGGAAGGGCATTGCACGTATGAAGCATTTGCTCGTGTATGGGATAACCAACTGAAGAATGAGATTACCACTACTGCCGATATTCTTGCGCGCCTCGAAGCGACGGGCCGCTATCGGCTTGTCTTGATCTCCAATACGGATCCGCTTGTCTTTGATAGATTTGCACAGTGCGGGTTCATGCGCTTTTTCCCTCCGGAGAAAAGAGCACTTTCTTATGAAGTCAGAGCAAGAAAAGGGGATGGAGACAAACTTTTTCGTGTTGCAGTGGAAAAAGCAGGATGTGGTATAGAAGCCTGTGTGCTGGTGGATGACATATTGGAATATGTGGAAGCATTTCGCAGATTAGGAGGAAAGGGCATCCCTTATCAGAATACTGGTGATATGGTCCGGGATGGGAAACGCTTAGAAGCAGATCTTCGTGCTCTAGGATTTCGATTCTAGCGTAAGAATTCTAAGCCAATAAGCAAACAATTAACGTAACTTCTCAAACTCTTCCTTCATGTCGTAGAACATTTCCACAAATTTCCTTGTTGCTCGGTATAACTCTCGTTCTCCAGTTTTGGTGATAATATATGTTTTTACCTTTCCTCCATCCTTCTCCTCTCTGATAAAGCCGCTCTCGCTCAACGCTTTCAGAACAGGGTAAATCGTGCCAGGGCTTGGCCTGCACCCTTTCCGCTTTGCCAATTCTTCCCGCAATTCTTCCCCAGACATGGGCTTTTTGTTGATGAGCCGCAATACCGTAAAGCTCAGAAAACCCCGCATATCGCAGCAT
>JACOVN010000035.1 GCA_016177315.1 Candidatus Woesearchaeota archaeon | reverse complement strand
CTAGAAAAAAATAAAGATAAATAAATCTATGTACGCTCTTTTTCGTTTAATCCACCCCACCTTCCCCAATTCGGCCTTTTAAACGGGCCGATTTTATAAAGCTTATGCTCTTCCCTTGACCTTTCGGAATATTTTAAAGCAGCATGAAAAACTTTATAAAGGAACAGGAAAGCTGGAGAAGCATGACAGTAGACCTACCGAAAGTGAAGCGATGCCCGGCATGCGGGAGTGAGCATATCATCTACAAGAAGGCTGAAGATGAAATCATATGCCAGGATTGCGGGGAAATCTTCACCGAGCTTCCTCCTGAGCTGGAGAAGAAGTACAAGAAGGCTAGTGACGTGATCTAAGAGGCGGATGGGGGTATTGCATGCTGCTGGATTCTCAGAAAATACTCCGCTCTGTGAAGCGTGGCAAGTATGTACTTGCCTTGATGCTCCTGGGATTAGTGCTGCGGCTGATCACGATCAACAGCAGGAGCATTTGGTTTGATGAAGCAGCCAGCTTGTTCATTGCAAAGCTCCCTTTCTTTCAAATCTTCCCTGGATTGGCAAGCATGGATTTCCTGCCGCCCCTGTACTATCTCCTTCTCCATGTTTGGATGCTGGTTTCTGATTCTCAGATATTCCTTGAGCTCTTCTCGGTGCTCTTCAGCCTCCTGTCGATCATTGCCATCTACAAGCTTGGCAGTTTGCTGTACAATAGAAGAGTTGGACACATTGCAGCCTTTCTCATGGCAGTTGCCTGCTTGCAGATTCGGTATTCCCAGGAAATCCGAATGTATACCTTAGCAGTCTTTCTCACCATCCTCTCCAGCTACTATTTTATGAAGACGATTAAGGAGGAGCAGAAGAGCATTCTTTCGATTGACTGGGTGCTGTATGTTCTCACGTCTGCTGCCGCATTATACACCCATTACTATGCTATCTTCGTGCTCTTTGCCCAGGCCATATTCTTTATTTTCTGCTACAAGCATTGGAGTTTAACGAAGAAATGGATGTTGAGCCAGGCAGTCATTGCCACTGCATTCTTGCCATGGATCCCGGCTCTCTGGCTACAGGTGCAGCACATGCAGGAGGATTACTGGATTACTCAGCCAACCCTGCTGAGGATTTTTGATGTGGTAGTATTTATGATGGATAACATATGGAATTTTTTTGTTCTAGGCATTCTCATCCTTGGAGGCATCGTTTCCTTCTATAAAATCCGGCAGAAAAAGATTATCATCCGGAAGGAAAAGGCGAATTATTTTCTCTTGATCACCATCCTTGCCCCGCTGTTGGTTTCCTTGCTCATTTCCCTCGCTACCCAGTCCGTGTTCTATGAACGATATTTTATTCTCTTCACTCCGGCAGTGTATTTACTCGCCGCGAAAGGGTTCAGCCATATCACGAATAAAATCATTGCTGGCATTTTTGCTGTTGCCTATATTGTTGCCAACCTTTTCTGCTTGGTGCCATACTATGCATCAGCAAATACGGATATTGCGGATGCTGCAGAGTTTGTGGAGAAGGAAGTGCAGGAAGGCGACATTGTGGTGCACGTGGATCCCTTTGCTCTGCTCTCTTTTACCCTCTACCATGATGGGCGGATAAAAAATCTTATTCTCAGCAATAAAAAATTGCCCATTTACCTAGGAGGAAATTATTATGATGAGAGCACCTACATCAAGAACATTGGGGAGCTAGAGCAATACAAGAGAATCTGGTTCGTGGACAGGGGAGCAGCATTGAATGAAAAGGTTGTACTGGCCATGCACGGAAGAGGCACATTGGTACAGGAGGAGAATATTGGTGAGGTGAAGATGGTGGTGTATGCGATGGAAGGAGCTGTTTCTTAGGCACCGGCGTATATTCCCGGCGGCAAATGCAAACCTAAAGTCCGGAGGAAAGCATCCTTCACGAGGAGGAGGTACCGGTCCTGCATTCTGCCATCCTGAATAATATCCGATAATTCCCGATCCGCAGCCTCCATTGCTGCCTCTGCTGTCTGGAGTGGAAGTTTCCATGGGCGATGACTTCTGTGATGGATATATCTCGATGCAAATCTAAGGATCAGCGCTTGCATAGCCCGCTCATGGCCATCTTCTTTTTTAATTTGGGAAATAGGCTTGTCTTGTACAGCGAGAATGTCCGGTACTCCGAGATCACTCAATTCTGTATAGTCACTGGTGGAAAGCACCGCTGCTTTTCTTTCGCTCGCTATTCTTGTTTGATTGGCCTCGGGATAAAGTTTTCTTGTCGGATATTTTGGAGTATCAGAGTTGGCGCGTGCTATAGCACCACCATTACTGTAGGTCAAAGCAGCCAAGAGCATTGTCTTTCTATTGTTTCCGAGCCATTGCATGAAGCTGGTTAGTCGCTCATCCTGGAGAAAGCCATGGAGGTATGGAAAACCTTCCAAATGGCCTTCCTCAATGGAATGGACCATCTGGAGGTATTCCTGATGAATGGCATGCATAGCATCGAGCATCCCTGCCACCAAGGCCGTAACCATCAGCGTTCGGCCATTCTTATACCTGTCTGTTCCTTCTCGCAGTTCGTGGGTGACATCCAGCCAAGGAATGGAGAAGTCTCGCTTCTTCATTTGCAGATTCCTGAGGAAATCACGCTCTCGAAGCACCTCGGCCCTGTACTGTTCGAGATTTTTCAAGAGCGGAGAACCATCCGGAATACGGCCATCAAAGGTAGGATGGTTGAAATGGTCGATTCCCCATGTCTCATAGAGAAGGAATTTATTATTCCCAACCCAAGTTTCTCCCAACTCTTTCCACGTGAAATGCTGTGGAGGAGGTAGTGGATCATAGGCAGCAATAAGAATGCGGTCCTTCTGTCCTGCAAGAGGCCCGCCCTTATCCGTCAATCGGGTAAAGAGGTAGCGAACAGGACCTGCAGGATCCCTATCCATTTCAATAGAAGCTTTTCCGTTTTCCGCGTATTCGCTTTTCGTTACGGTGAATTCCAAATTCCCGTGGGCTATCCCGCCTCTGGTTGGAAGACGCCCCCGTATTTCTCGGCTCAATCCCTCAATCTCTTTATCTAACTTGGCATAGAGCTCTTCGTAGCGCTCCTTTTCTCCCTTCCTTTCCCTCGGAACGTTGTTATTCCATATATCCTTAAGGACTCGTAACAAGGTTATTTTTTCTCGAATCTGCTTATCCTGCTCTTCAGGATCCTCACTAAGTTTTCCTTCTTCTCGCAGCATCGCTCCTGCTATTGCGTAATCCTTTACAAACTCGGTTAATTCACGGTCTGCCCACTGCATAATCTCGGCAGTACAGAGGATTGCTGCATCCAGCGTGTTGAAAATGTATCGGACTGCATCGCCGGGCACCTGCCACCAGTATCCACCATGCTGCTCTACCATCTTCCGTAACGTCTTTAGCTGTGAGGTAATCAGTCGTACCGGTACATAGTATTTCTTAGCAAGAAGATGGACGAGCTCTGTGCTGTTGAACATATCCACTTCGCACATCGCTGCAATTCCAGAATAAACAATATGCTCTTCTCCGTCCACTGGCACGGCAGCGATACGCTTCCGCAGCAGGACGGGGAAAGTATCCTCATGAGCAACGATATCCTCCAAGCCTTGCTGTTTCTTATCTTCTTGAGCCATTTTCCCAACCCCAAGGATGGATTCTTGCCTGATATTTAAACCTTTCCATTAACCCTACTCAGAAGTGATAATTTAAACAATAAAATGGAAGAAAATATACGCCGGCCAGATAATGAGAAAGGTAATAATCTGCAGCCACGGCTTCCATTTCCAGATGTTTCGCCCAGGACAAGGATCGACAGGCAGAATTTCTATCGCTGCATAGGTCGAAGCAATGATGCCGAAGAGCTGTTTTCCTACTGTTGGAACAAGGAGATTGAGAATGAGGAACGTCAAGGCAAGAAAAAAGGTGCCAAGGAGAACCATGTACTGCACAAAGGCAAGTTGATTGGGTTTTGCATCTTGGTATGGTTTTACATAGCCCGGAGTGTTGAGTGTATTGCCAAGATACCCACTCAACAAACCAAAAATAGCTCCTGGCAACCAGAAGATATATTCAGTATGGAATTTCATCCTATGGCACATCAGCAATCGTGCCAATTCTCGAATCCCATAAAAGGCAATCCCTCCCACAATATTGATTTTCAAAGCTTGAAGAAGCGGTACGCCAAAACCAATGACGGCTATGGTAGAAGCTGTGGCATAGACCAGAGCAGCCAAGAGGATAGAGCCCAGCTCTCTATACTTCATCTGGAATGCGCCAATCGAGAAAAATCTCTGCGCTGCTTCGGTTTTTGCTTTTTGTGCTTTCCGTGTTGTTATGATTCTTGCTGCAACTACTCTTATTGGCCCCCCAATAATATTCCAGAGCCACATGAGGAAAACAGAGAGAACAGAGGCAGTGGCAATAACTGCTGGAAGCGACATGAATCTTGCAAGAGGGGATCTGCTGGGACCTACTCTTGGAATATTGCCAAAACCCCTCCTATCGGATAGAACCATGACTTTCGCATTTGCCTTATTGACTCCTTCGTAAATAGCCAGGAAATCTTTGGAAGGATGCTCTCGCTCTTGCAGAGCAATTTCATTCTGTAATGCTGTAGTGAGGGAATTCTGGGAAGGGCCTCCGAGCAATACAACCATTCTTTTCTCATTGAGAATCCCTCCAAGAGTAACTTTATCCTCTGGCACTGTTCCAACCCGTTCAATGAATGGGTATCGTGTTTTGATATAGGGCAACAGCATTTCCTCAAAGCCATTGAGGTTACTCCCTTCTATGACTATCACTCTTTCGTTGGGATCCATGGCAGCTTCAATTTCAGAAAATTCTGTTTCCAGCAGCGCTGCTGTTTGGTCTATTTTGCTCGCATCGAAGAAGGAAGGTGCTTGGGCGAAGGAGACTGGTACCAGTAGGAAAAAAAGAAGACCAAGAATTGATAGTCTCTGTCTCTTCATGGTTTTCAACCCCCTTGAATGAAAGCAGAAATAATATGCTCTTTATATGCATTCCGGTGCATGACATCAGGGATACTGCCTCGTAAATGCCTAAAAGTATACATCTATATAATTTATATAAAAAGCGAAAACTATAAAAAGAAGTTCTTTTACCCCAGAAGAATGGGGTATGGTCCTAGAGCGGAATTTAGGGTAACCATGTTGGCACTTCAGTCGGATGGGTATCTCCGCGGTCAAATCCGATTGAGTGGACAGGTCCATAATCCTTTTGCAACAAGAGATATTACCTTTTTCTCCCGTGTAGATGGAATTGGTGGCGCATTTTTTCCTTTCACGTACGATAGCGAGGATGATGTCCTTCGTGTAGATATAGACCAGATAACTCGTTTGGTCGGATGTGCACCAGGGCTTCTTGGCACACACGAGCCATGGCGGCCATCAAATATGCAGGAACGACAGTTACTGCAAGGCATTGAAGCTGTACTGCAAGAACAAAAGGAAGAGGTATTTGAGGATCCATTACCAGGAAGAAGGTTGGCAACGAAGAACCGTGATGGATATGATGAACAATTGCTGAGCATGTTGAGAACGCAGCCTGAGAGTGTCGTTTGTAACAGCACCAGTATCGGTATTCCTGGAGAGGTTTGGTGCATGAGTCCAGAAGAAGCATACGAGGGACCTTTGATTCAAGTACGAGGGAATCCTTCGTTGCGAAGCAAATGTGCCCGCCGATCAGACCTTGTCAGATACTTCATCGGTCAGGGGCAGGCTCTGCCGCGTTTGTAAGAATTCATCTCCATTTCACCTCTACATCATCTGTCCTCAAATATGGCTTTATAGTTGTCTCGGGAATGTTCTCTTGTATTCCAGCTTTATACATCAACAATCCTGTCCAGGCTATCATGGCTCCGTTATCAATTAAGAATTGATTCTCTGGAACAAACATTTTTGCATTCCTTTCCAAGCACATTTGCCTGGCCATTTCTTGCAATCTTTTATTGCATGCTACACCTCCTGCCAGCAATAATTCTTCTTTGCCAGTATGAGCCATTGCTCGTTCAGAGACTTCGATCAGCATGGCAAAGACAGTTTCCTGCAGAGAAAAGGCAAGATCTTCTTTCCTGTATTTCTCTTCCTCATTTTTATGCTTCAGATTCGTCAATAAGCCACCAAAGGAAACATCCATGCCTTTCACGACAT
>JACOVN010000030.1 GCA_016177315.1 Candidatus Woesearchaeota archaeon | reverse complement strand
CCCTATTTCTTAGTATTATGTTCCTTTCAGGAAATATCGCATCTTCTAAGTGAAGTATTACCCCTCCTTCGTCTGTTACTTCCCGTGTTCCAAGGATGAAGCCACCAACTTCTGTCCCTAATTCCTCTTGTCTCCGTAGAGCTTCGTCCATTGCTTTTCTCTTAAATTCTGCGGTAGACTCAATCCTCACCTCCGTTGGTTTTCCATCAAGTACCGCTTCTGCCACAAGATGCGTCGGCTTTCCATCACTGTATACTGCACCTGTTTTTGGCATTTCTACCGTTGCTCTCTCCACTGCCCGTATATCCTCTGCCACTTCCCGCAGCACCGTTAAGTCTTCCTCTCCCATCCCTGCAGCAATCCCCCTCCTCGCCGCCATCAGCCCCTCTGCCCTTTCCACCGCTGCCTCTCCGCTCTGTGCCTGCGCTGCTGCTTCCCTTATCTGCCGCTGGACAGCAGCATCTCCCTATACTTGTTTCTGTGCTGCCAGCACCAATCCTTCTGCGTTCTGAACACCTTCCTTCGCCAGCAAAGCAGTAAGTTCTGCTCCATCTAGAGCATTCAAATCCTTTGGCAATTTCCTGATGAGCTGTTCTGCTGCCTCCTGGCCTAATTCTTTCCGAATGCCAACTTCCAGAGACTCTCGCAATGCTTTCCCTACAGGGCCAAACTGTCCACTCAACACAAACCACTCTGCCCCTGGCGCAAGAGTTGCAATGCCAGTTCCAGCACTAAGCTCAACAAGGGATTCGGTAACAAAGCCAGTTCTTTGTCCAAGGACACCAAACTGTGCATACTTGGTAAAGGTCGGCAGTACCGCAGCAAACTTTCCAGAAGCCAAAACAGCAGAAGCACCCATCGAAACAATGACTTCTGCATTGGCAAATTCAATAACAGCATCCTTCCAAGTTTTCTCTAAACCCTTCAAATCCGCATAGCCTTCTCCTGATTGGAAATGGAATTCTCCTGGAGAAGTTAATCCTTGGCTGGCTTGCGCTAACCGCAGAACATCCGGATTGTGCCTTGCGCGCTCTATCTGCACAAACAGCTCATTGAGAATTCTTTTATCATCCAGCCCTTGCGCATGCAGCTCTGCCAATTCCGTGCTATAGACTTCTGCTAAATATCCCTTGATCTGCTCTGCATATGCCAAGGGAACAAAGCCTTCCTGGCTGCCAAATTTTTCCTGCAAATCGAAAATGGTGATACCTTTTTCGTCTGCCAACCTATTCAAAGCATGTACACCGGCCCCTAGTAAAGCCAAATTTTTTGCAGCTTCATCTGCAATGCCAACATACCCTTCTCTAGTTCCAAAAATGATGCCCATGGCTTTGACTGGATTCCGTAAATTACTCCAAGCCAACCGCTCATCTACTGATTCCCAGACTCCTTCGTATTCTGCTGCCAATGCTGTATCAATGGTATTCAGATACTGTTGCTGCAGTTGTGCCAGTGCTGTTTGTGCAGTTTCCCCCTCTGGAGTGTTTTCTTCAACATTGCTGAATGCATAGATAGCGCTTTCTGGATTGCCTTTCTGTAATTGGTCATACGCTTTCATTATGAGCTGCGTATTTCTATCCCCCAATTCTTTGGCGATCTTCTCTGCCTCACCAAATCTTCCCACTGCAGCATACTGCTGGATGGCTTGCTGTTTCATCATGCTCTGCAATTCTGGAGGCAGAGCTGCTAATTTCCCCTCAGGAACCTCTCCTGGCTCCAGCCTTACTGCAACTAACCCTTCTGGAGCATCGCTCAGCAAGCCAGGAATGCCTGTTGCGATGAATTTCTCCACCAACGCATCGCGTTGCTGTGCAAAGAGACCATCCTGCTGCTTTTCTAATTCTGTAATTTCCACTCTCTGTTGCTGAATGCTATTTATCAATTCCTTTTCCCTTGCTTCATTTTCTGTTGCTGCAAGCTCCTGCTGCATGATCTGCAGTAACCGTTCCCTCTTTTCCAGTTCCCCATCCAAATATGCTATTTTTTGCTGGAATGCTGGATCCTGGCTTACCTCTTGCATGACTTGAGCAGCATAGGCTGTTGCTGCCTCCTGCCTTGCTGCTATTAAGGAAGCAACATCCTCCCCCCTTGCCTGCCTTCGCTGAATCTCTGCCTGGAGGAATTGAAGTTGTGCGATAGCCTCTCCTCGCTCTTCCAGTGCCCTTCCATACTGCTGGAGATTTTGCAAGTACGCCTGATTCTTGATCAACGAAGGATCAATGTTCAAGGAGTGTAAATTCTTCTCGATTTTTTCCCACAGTGCAGGATTTTTCTGCAAAGATGCAAAATCCACTGCAGCTAATGCCTGCACATTTCCCTGCCGAAGTGCAGCATATAACTTTTCCAAGACCTTGTTCTGCTCTTGTGAAAGAAGGGTTATTTCTCCGCCCAGAGAACTGAAGATTCTTACCGGAGAATGGATATTGACTGCCTTGAATTCCCCTTCTGCTGTTTGTTCAAATCTTCCCATGCCTTCCAAATTTATCCCGAAATAACCCTTGCCTTGGCCCGCATTCAGGAAAATGCTCTTTTCGATGAAGAGGAAACTATTTTTATCAATCATGGCAGCCAGTTTCAACAGCTGTAATTTCCCAACATCAAAAGTTAATTGTCCATTCTGCTTGCCTATCTTAGCCTTGATTTCCGGTTTTCCGCTCAAAACTCCGAACTCTTGCCCGACAATACTGTATGTCCCTATCTGGAATTTCATTGCCATTTCTGCAAAGACGCTATTATCTGGACCATCGATCATCAGGAGATCAGCAGTGTCCGTGCTTACTCGTGTGAAGAGAATTTTCTCATCCTCTGTACCTCTGTAGATAGTGGTATCTACTCTCAAATTCTCTTCTTCCAGAAAAAATCTTCCTCTCGCAATAGTCTCTAGAGCATCCCCTTTCGGATGGAAATCCATGGAAGAGCCTTCCTCTCCACGATAAGAAAATTTCCCATTAGCCGTTTTCCAGGTTCCTGCATGGTAGGTATCAATCTGCACTGTTCCTTCTGCATGGAGATTCAAAATATTCTGCGCATCCCTCCAATACCATACCTTGCCATCGCTCTCTTGGTATTGGATTTCTCCTGCCTGGATTTGGTCTGCAGTTACGGTTATTTTCGCTTCTGTTACCGGAGGATAGCTTTGCTTTCTGTGCACCTCCACAAAACCAGTTCCAGTGCTTTTCATGCCAATGCCTTCCACTAAATCCACAAACTTGCTCTGCTTTCCATCAAAGGCAT
>JACOVN010000032.1 GCA_016177315.1 Candidatus Woesearchaeota archaeon | reverse complement strand
TCCTGATGGTATGCCTGAGACTTTCGATGCTTTCCTGGGTAGTATCAATGGAGATTTTCATCCTTTCACCTCTTTACTGGCAGAATTTATGGTTTCGAGGGTTTAAAAACTTTACGAAAATAAAGAAAGAAGGGATGGGCCCCGGGAGACTTTCACCAGCACTCTCAAGAGATGCTGCTTTGAACTCCCGACCTACACCGTGTGAAGGTGTCGTCATGTCCCGCATTGCTGTACCGGGCTAGACCAGGGGCCCAAAACTTTGCAAAAGTTTTGTCATTGAAAAAGTGTTTTGTAATTCATCATTATATTGTTTTCTGTTTCTTCCAGTGTAAAGCCTTTGAGCTCTGCAATCTTTTTTGTGCTTTCTACCACAAAGGCAGGCTCATTCCGTTGCCCTTTGAAAGGGCTGAGATAGGGACAGTCTGTCTCTGTCAAGAGCTGATTGATATTTATTCTCTTTACCATTTCCTGGAAATGGGTGGAAAAAGTTACATTGGCAGGAATGGAAAAGTAATATCCTTCCTCTTCCCCTTGCTTGACTTGTTTCATATTCCCGCTGAAGCAGTGCAGCAAAACTTTCTTTATTCTTGAGGAAATTAACATATCCAACACTTCTTGCTCTGCTTTCCTGGAATGCACAATGATAGGTTTTTTCACTTGCTCTGCCAAGCCAATCATTTTCTCAAAGACTTTTTTCTGGCTCTCCAGCTTGCCTTGTACATGGTGATCATCTAAACCGCATTCTCCAATTCCTACGATGTGATTTTTTTGCTTCCTGATGAAATCTATCTCTTCATTCACATCGAACACGTTAGGCTTTAATGGATACTCTCCTTCCTTGATTTCTTGCTGCAACGCTTCTATGGGATAAATCCCTAATGCTGCTTTAACAATAGCATATTTTTTTGCCAATTCCAGAACTCTCCTATTCGTCTCTGGATTAACACCATTGGCAACAATGATACCAACGCCCGCCTTTTTTGCTCTCTCGATAACCTGTTCAACATCCTCGTGGAAAGAAGGATGATCCAAATGGGCATGAGCGTCGATGAACATAGCTTGTGCAGAGGAGAAGGCTTATAAAAAGGTATCTCCTATAAGCATGCATGAAGGCAAAGAAGAAAAAACTGGAGAAGAAATTTCTGGCCTATGTCATAATCATCAAGACGATTGTGTATGCACTTATCTTCCTTTTACTTGTTATTGTTGTGATGCGAGCCATGCGGCTTTTTTCCTGAATGCTTGAATGCAGCTTCCACCATCAACGGGAACACTAACGTTGCATCTGCAAAGACTTTCACGTACTTCGTTTTCGGATTGATCTTTCCCCAACTCATGGCTTCCTGCAAATTCCCCCCAGAATCAGATCCATCAAAATCAGCAGCGGTGTTAATATATACAGCATACTCTGCACCCTCTCGAAACAACTGGGCATTCATGATGTGGTGCTTTACTACTCCTCCTCCCAAGATAATCACTCCGACAGTTTCAGCGTTCAATGCTTTATCCACAATGGCAGTCATGTCCTTGGTCACATCCAGGAGAAAATCTTGGTTTCGTTTCTTGAAGAAATACAACATATCTCCCAATGCACCATCCGTCACCGCAGGACAGAAGAATGGGATGTTATTTTTAGCTGCCCAATACACAATAGATGCTTCTTTCTGCACAGGCAGCTTTTCCATATATTTTCCTAATTCCCAAATCATTTCATGCGCCGAAAATGTCTTCTTTTCCTCATGCTGCTTCTTATACAACATATCCAGAAATGGCACAAAGTTCTGCTCAAAGCTCACATACCGATCATTCGTCACAAAAATGTTTCCAATCCTGTTAATGCCCGACTCCAGTAAAAATGCTCCTGGTGCGTCAAAGCTCCCCAGAACAAAGGGTTTCATGGTTTTGATGAAATCCTCCTCAATGCCTCCGGCAGTCGTCACCAATACATCCACTAATTTATGCTTTGCCAGATAGCAGAGTGCTTCTCGCAAACCAGAGCTCACCATGTTGCTCGTAAAGCCTAAGAAAATCGTTGCCTTTTTCTCCCGCATTTCCCGAATAATCTCGATAGCCTGCTTTACATGGCTTGCTTGAAATCCTGTCGTGCCAAAGCTTTCAACAAATCTCTCAAAGGAAAATGGCTTTTCCAAGTCATACCCTTGTATGTGCGGAAAATGATCTAGGGAAACGGTCTTCTTGACCCATGTTTCTGCATGCTTCTTATAATAATGCGGTTGCGTGTTCTCACCAGGATCTCTTTTCATAGTATGGAAGGAAGCGGGAGCAAACTATCCAGAACATCCAGTTAGCTATGGGTTCTCTTCTTCCACTTCATGCTCCAAGGGAACGGGAAATGCTATATAAACTTTTTGTCTCGCATACCGTAACCTTTATAAAATGGATGAAAATTCAGGGTTCCATGACCGTTGTCGGTTTTGGCTTTACGAGAATGGAAGCAGAGCGCAAGGAAGGTGCACGAGGCAGGCTCGACATCAACAACAACCTCAGCATCAGGGCAGTGGAGAAAACAGCCCTTGCCTTGGGCAAGTCCAACCAGGAGGCATTGCGCTTCCTTTTTTCGTTTACTTCTGTTTATGAGCCAGATGCCGGCAAGATTACCCTCGATGGAGAAATCCTTGATATTGAGGATGAACAGACGGTGAAGGACGTTCTTGCAGAGTGGAATAATAACAAGAAGGTTCCGCAGCAGGTAATGGCGAGAATTCTTAATACAGCATTGAATCGCTGCAATGTGCAGGCATTGCTCTTGAGCAGGGAAATCAATCTTCCTCCCCCCATTCCCATGCCCAGGGTGAATGTGAAGGGAATCCAGGAAAATCCTGCAGTAACAGAAACGAAAAAGGCAAAGAAGAAAAAATAGGAAAGAAAAGCTTTAGTAAGGGTTCGTAAACAGCATCTTTCCACGGATTCTCGGATCAATCGTATCTTCTGATCCATACGACATTTGCCGCACCCCTTTTCTCATCCAGGGAGGTCGTTGCGTTTTCATTGCATACCACTTCAATCTTGTTTCCATCATTTTTTGCTTTAATCTTCCCCGGTAATTCCCCATCATTTCATTCCTTGCTTCCCTTCTCAAAACAACATTCTCTGGATACCGGACACGCGGGCCTGCAATTCCCAGACGCTCTTCTCGCAATACATACAAAATAGAATCATCATAGGGAGAGGCAATTTCTGGCAATCCGGTTTGTAAACTGTATCCGTACTTGACTCGATACTTTGGCTCAAGAATTCTCTGAGCTTTTATAAAGGAAGGCGTTGTTACATCCGATTGGTCTAACGCCAGACTTCGAATATCAAGAATTCTCTGGGCTTGCCCTCGGGAAGGATCTACAAAGAAATCTTTATCATACAAGGTTTGCGTGTATGCATTATGCACTGCCCATACTCCTGGGAGTATCAGGAGCAATGCGAGAACCATAAATATCTGCTTCATGGCTTCACCTCTTTTCCTCCTCCTCTCTTTGCTATCCTGATTTATAAAGCTTTTGCTCTCAAGAAGGCCTATATAAACAAAAGCTTTATTTATGAGGAAGCGTTGCCCTTGACAGAATTATGGCAACGCACGAATTGAATCTCAAAGTTGCTGAAGCAATCCAAGACGATGTCAACAAAGGCATCGTCAGAATAGATACGAGTCTCTTACAGGAAGTAGGTGCACGGCCTGGAGATATCGTGGAAATTCAAGGTGAAAGGAAAACTGTGGGGATTGCAGACAGGGCATATCCTGGAGATATTGGGTTAAACATCATTCGAATGGACGGCATTATTCGAAGGAATGCAAAGACTGGAATCGGGGAAATTGTGAAGGTCAAGAAAGCCGATGTAAAAGAGGCCAAGAAGGTTACTATTGCTCCTGCACGCAAGGGCATTCACATTCGCGCTCCTCCCAATCTATTCAAACAAGGCCTGCTAGGAAGGGCAGTAGTCAAAGGAGATATTGTCTCTCTCGGAGGAACGAGGAGACGGAGAGTGACCATGAGCGAGTCTCCTTTCTTTGAGGATGTCTTCAGTATGCTGGACGAGAGCTTAATGGGCTTTGGTTTTGGCGATATCAAATTCTTAGTTGTGGACACCAATCCAAAACAGCAGGCAGTCATTGTCACAGAAACAACAGAGGTAGAGTTTAACCCGGAAGCAGTGGAGATGAAGGAAGAGGTGGTACCAGAGGTAGCCTATGAAGATATCGGAGGCTTAGGTGAGGAAATTAAGAAGATTAGGGAAATGGTAGAACTTCCCTTGAAGCATCCGGAAATTTTTGAAAGGCTCGGGATTGAACCTCCCAAGGGAGTTCTGTTGCACGGTCCTCCAGGAACTGGAAAAACATTGCTGGCAAAAGCAGTTGCGAATGAAACCAATTCCAATTTCATTTTGATTAATGGTCCTGAGATTATGTGTGTGGGTGGGGATACAAAAATATTCACCAATCCGAGTGGTTATATAAAAGCTAAGGATGTCTTTGAAAGAAATGGAGAACGAGAAGAGAGAGGCCGATTGATTATCAAAAGGCTCAAAGTACCGGTCAAGACTTTTGCTCTCGATAAAAAGAATCGTATCACGGTCGCAAAGATAACGCACGCAGCAAAGCTCAAGGCGCCGGCATTTCGGGTAAACCTGAGCGATGGCAATGAGGTACACACATCACAAAACCAACCGTTCCTTACCTACGAACAAGGCAAGCTCTTATGGAAGAGAACAGAAGAATTAAAGAAAGGGGATTTTGTAGCACGCGTCAACAGGGTTGATACAAAAGAACAATCAGAGGAAATAAATCCCCTCAAAATAAAAGGAATTGTAAAACAAAATGGAACGTATAGTATAAAAAGCAGAAACCTCAGGAGGAGTAATTTTATAACTTTGCCAAAGAAAACATCCCCGTCACTGATGGAATTTCTTGGGCTCATCGTATCCGAGGGAAGCATTAGCAAGAAAGGGGATTG
>JACOVN010000027.1 GCA_016177315.1 Candidatus Woesearchaeota archaeon | reverse complement strand
GTTCGGATATAATTCAAGCTAGTAGGTAAAAGAGTGGTGAATAATGCAGGAAATTGCAGAAAAGAATGATTTTGAGGATTTTGAGCAAAAAAGGGACTATTTAATCCTGCTTATTAGGCAATTTTTGCAATTATTGGATGTCAAGCAAAATGCATCGCCAAGTTCCTGCTGATTTGAAAACGTATTTCAAAAATTTCAACGTTGGGAGGGAAATCATGCTGGAAGTCACCAATGCAGCTGTGGTAAAGTTTAAGGATCTCATGCAGAAGGAAGGCAAGCCCGGATTTGGCTTACGGCTGAATGTGCTGCCAGGAGGCTGCTCTGGATTTACCTATGACCTGTCTTTCGAGCAAAGGCCAACAAAAGAGGATATGGTTATGGAAAAGGACGGCTTGAAAATCTTCATCGACAAGGATGTGATGGAGTTCTTGCAGGGTGTCAAAATTGATTTTGTCGATTCCTTGCAGGGCTCAGGCTTCAAAATCGACAACCCAAATGCCCAGCATAGTTGTGGTTGTGGAAAATCCTTTGGATAGGGGGTTACTCGGAAAGCATGGAAACAGCAAATCAGGAAAACGCTGCTTCTCAGCAGAATGTTGCAGAACAGAAAGACCCCTTTGAGGAAATAATCGATATCTTGAATGGCTATGAAGAAGGCTGCAGAAAGACAACGCTGCAGGAGCACCGATGCACGTGTGGAGGACCGCATGGCAGAAAGTGAAGCAAAGATACAAAAAATTACCAAAGACATGACTGCAGAGGAAATTTTTGCATCCTTTCCCAAGAAAGCCATGAAGCTTGCCATGATGATGCAGCAGCAGGGTTTGCATTGTGTTGGTTGTTCTGCTTCATCCTTTGAAACTATTGAGCAGGGCATGTTGGGACATGGCATGGACAAGGAGCAGATGCAACAGTTGTTGGAAGCCTTAAACGAGATTGTAGAAGAATAGGGGGGGTGTGCGATGCACGTAGAGATCAAGCAAGGCAACATCGAAAAAGTCAAAACTGATCTTCTTATCATTCCAATTTTCAAAGGTTTTGAGAGCAGCGAGGAAATCTTCAAGCGGATGGACAGGAAACTGAACAATCTCCTCTCTGATATTGTGAAGGAAGACGAAACCGTTGGCGATGAGGACAAATTTACCCTTATCTTTACGGGCAAGAAAATCATTGCAGAGCGAATCCTCCTCGCTGGTTTGGGAGATAATAACAAATTTACAGCAGAGAAAATTCGGAAATTTGGGGGGAAGACTTTTCAGCAGGCTAAAAGCCACAATATCCAGGATTTTTGCTTACTCTCCTTCGGTTACGGACTGAAAAATATCCAGGTCGAGGAAGCCACGCAGGCGTTGGCGGAAGGCCTCGTCATGGGCTCCTACGCCTTCGACCAGTTCAAGACCAAGAAAAACGGGAAGAAGAAGGAGATCAAGAGCATGTCGATTTTCCCCATCCATGAGCTGGAAGTAGAGCAAGTCAAGCAGGGCATTGCGGTCGGCAATGTCATTGGCAGTGCGGTAAATGTTGTTCGGGATATGATCAACAAGCCAGCCAACATCATGACGCCAACGAATTTTGCGAATGAGGCACGGATTGCCTGCAGAAACAGCAAGATCAAATGCAAGATCCTAGGAAAGGTGCAGCTGAAGAAGGAGAAGATGAATCTCGTCATGGCAGTGGGGCAAGGCTCTGTCCAGGAACCCAAGATGGTCATCCTGGAGTACAAGCCTGGCAAGAAGTATCCCTTCTATGCTTTAATTGGAAAAGGAGTAACCTATGATTCCGGTGGCTTGAATCTGAAGCCAGGCAAATGGCTGGCAGAGATGAAGGATGATAAAGGGGGTGCTGCAGCTATTGTGGGAGCAATGGTTGGCATTGCAAAGCTGAAACTGCCTGTTAATCTCATTGGCATTTTGCCGTGTGCAGAGAATATGCCCGATGGCAACGCAGTCAAACCAGGAGATATTCTCAAATCTGCTTCTGGAAAGACTGTTGAAATTCTCAACACAGATGCAGAAGGAAGATTACTGCTCGCCGATGCCCTCTACTATGCTTCGAAATTGAAACCAGAAGCCATGATTGATATCGCCTCTCTCACGGGTGCATGCATTGTCGCTCTGGGATATAGCACCTCTGGAGTCTTTGGAACAGACCAAGCATTGATTCAAGGCCTCCTCAACGCTGGAGAAAAAGCTGGAGAAAAGGCATGGCAATTGCCGTTGGATGAAGAGCATACGGAATTAATCAAGGCAGATAATGCTGATATTAGAAATCTAGGAGGAGACGATGGACTTGATGCTGGTGCCTCCACAGCAGCCGCCTTTTTGAAGGAATTCACCAGCAGCATTAAATGGGCCCATATTGATATTGGAGGAACGGTCTATACGAAGCGAGACCTGGCCTACTGCCAGAAGGGCGCTACTGGAGCAGGAACACGATTATTGATTCAATTTTTCCGGGATCTCTGCAATGGGCAGCAACATCACTGAACTAAAGAAAAAACTTAATAAAGAGCTTCTTGTTCCGGTGAGAGAATGCAGGTAAACCACGAGGGCAAACCATTCCAATTTTACAATATCACTCCACGGATACAGAGCAGAATCCAAGCAGAAGGCATGAGGGAAGGCCATCTGCGCGTTTCTGTTCCCACGACAGAAAGATCGGATGCTATCATGCCTTTTCTCTTTGTCAATGAAGATGAGCCCTTGTTAATGAAGAAAGACATCCCAGAGCATTTTGCGCAATGCCAGGAACAGCGAGCACCACAGGCAACTGGATTGGAGCCTCTGCTTGGAAGCCCCTATTGCCTTGGCGGCTTTACCGTACCAACATTCCGTCGAACTCCCCAGGAAGTGAACCTTCTTGTTAGCAAAGGTACCATGACTCTTGGCACCTACCAGAGCGTTTTGGTAGCGGTGAATGGAGAATGGAGCACAGCAGCGATCGAGAGCATGCTCGGTCCTTTACTCCAGTACCAACGCTTTCCTGGTGTAGGTCATTTCCATGAGCTCCAATTTGAAACCGACAAACCAGATACGACAGGAACTTGTGTAAAAGATTTGACCGAACATCTTTATAGCATTGTCAAGGAGAGTGGGGTGGAGGAAGGGACTTTGGTGCTCCAAGATAAGCACACCACCACTGCACTACACACATGCGTGTGGAGTGAAGTAGCATTGATTGCAGCATACCTTCATGCAGCTGTTCCAAAAGGAGCATACGCACATGATGATATCAAGTTGCGCCAGCAAACAGATCCAAAGTGTCCTGAAGGAGAGCCTCCCAATGCCAGAAGCCATATGAAAAGTATGCGGTTACCGAATGATCTGCTCATCCCCGTTGTCGGAAATGAGCTTCTTCTTAATGCCCTTCGAGTTGTTTATTTTGATTTTGATGGACCGGTTAATCCCAGTCGGCCACATAAATCTCCTTGTCGAACCGTACAATCCTGTATCCTACCCATGCAACGTGATTACCATGGGTAAGAAGCACAAAATAGAGTACGATAGGGAGGGATGCATTGGCGCAGCGGCTTGCGCTGCAGTGGCCCCAAAATTTTTTGAGATGGATGTGGAAAATAAGGCAGTCCTCCTGGACGGAAAGCTGAATCCAGAGACAAAAAAATTCGAGAGGATAATCGAGAGCGACGAGGACATTGTCTTGGCAAAAGAATCTGAAGATGTTTGCCCTGTGAATGTTATTAAGATTAAATTGATGGAGTTGGCGAAGAAAAAAGAGGAAGAGCAGAAGGCCAATGGCAATCAGCAGGAATGAGCTTCAGGCTGTTCCACGGCGAATCATTTCTTTAGCACCTTCCAATACAGAAATTCTCTATGCCTTGGGTTTAGGACAACAGGTTGTTGCAGTAACAAGATTCTGCGATTATCCTCCTGCGGCAAAGCAGAAGCCGAAAATAGGGGGTTGGTTGGATATTAATGATGCGTTACTTGAGCAGCACAAGCCAGAACTGCTCTTCACTTCAACCTTTGTGCAGGACAAGATTGTGGAAAGATTGGAAGCAAAGGGGATGCAGATTATTCATACCGATCCAAAGAATTTAAAGCAAGTGTATGGCAGTATTCTGTATATCGGGGATATTACTGGCAAAAAGGCAGAGGCAGAACAGCTTGTGGAACAGATGCAGCAGCAGATGCAGGAAATTTCTGATTCTATGCATACTTCTAAAAAACCAAGAGTATATGTAGAGGAGTGGCACAAGCCTCCAACCGTTTCTGGCAATTGGGTGCCGGACATTGTTGCCTTAGCAAAAGGAGAGAGCATGATTCCTTCCGGCATCATCAGCAGAGAAGTTTCTTTTGCTGAAGTGCAGGGATTTGATCCTGATTTCATCATTATCTCCTGGTGTGGATTTGGTACAAGAGTGGATTTAGGAAAATTTTTCTTGGGAAGGGAAGAGCCGTGGAAGGATTTAAGGGCTGTCAAGGAAGGACATATCAATGTTTTTGACGATAGTTTGTTGAACAGGCCAGGACCGAGATTGGTGAAGGGATTAAGGCTGTTGGTAAAAACTATCCATCCAAAGGGAAAAGGTTAATAAACAATGAACGTATGGTGTTGCTATGAAGCGCTACTTCACCCTGGAACTAGCCCAAGCATTGCTGCCGAACGTTGGACAGCAATTGCAGAAAATCATGAAGCTGCAGAAAGCCCTGGAAATTCTTGAGGAAATAGAGATCATCCATGAGGATGATGCCGAGACCGTGCAGAAGGATATAGAGCTGAACAAGCAGTTCCATTTGCTCAGCTATAAGTTCTACAAGGAAATTCAGCAATTGGAGAAAATGGGAGCTTTGCTAAAGGATTTGGAGCAGGGGTTGATTGATTTCTATTCGCTCTATCAAGGCAGAGAAATTTTCCTCTGCTGGCAGATTGGGGAAGAAAGAATCACCCATTGGCATGAATTGGATTCTGGTTTTGTAGGGAGAAAGCCGATTTCTCTCCTCGTAAAGCAAACTGGGAGATAACATGCCAGCGCAATGGCTTCTATGGGAAAAGAAAAGCTTTGAGAAAGCTAGGAAGGAAAACAAACCCATCCTCCTTGACCTCTCTGCAGTCTGGTGTCACTGGTGCCATCGGATGGATAGGGATAATTATGAGAGAAAGGAAATCTATGCGTACATCAATCAGCATTTTGTTCCCATTAAAGTAGACATTGACAAAAGACCGGATATAAGAGAACGGTATAACTTTGGCGGATTTCCCACAACGGCTTTCCTTGCTCCCGATGGAAGTATTATTACTGGAACAACCTATGTCTTTCCAGAGCATTTCCTCTCTGTCTTGCAGGACATCCAATCGAAGTATGCAGAGCTGCAAAAACAAACTATGCAACAGCATAGCGAAAGGCCAGCACTTATTCCAGAAATCCTGAATGAGGAAAAGGCTGCAGCGATAATCAAAAATATTGCCGATATGCTGAAGATCCATTTCGATGATGCTTATGGAGGCTTTGGCATGCAACCAAAATTCCCTGCTCCAGAAGCCATTGTATTTTGTCTGGAACGCTATCAAGAAACTCGCGATGAACTTTTACTCACTATTGCAACAAAAACTTTGGATGGGATGCAGGGCATTTTTGATGAAGAAGAAGGAGGCTTTTTTCGGTATTCTGTAACCAGAGACTGGAACGAACCCCATTACGAGAAGATGCTGGATGTGAATGCTGGCTTGATTCAAGCATATACCATGGGATTCGAGGTAACAGGAAAAGAACAATATAAGAAAATTGCTGAGAAAACTATCCAGTATGTTCTAGCAAATCTCTCCAATGATGCTTTCTATGGCAGCCAAGATGCGGATGAGGAATATTATGAATTGCATTTGGAGCAGCGAAAGAAAGGGAAAAAACCTTTTATTGATAAAACGATTTATACCAATACTTGCAGTATGATGATTGTTGCTTTCTTGAAAGCTGCAGGGATGTTGAAGAAAGAAGCATATAAACAGAAAGCAATCCAAGCAATGGAATTTTTATTGAAACACTGTTATCAAGAAGGCAAAGGGATGTACCACTACTTCGATCAGCAACCTTTCCTGCTTGGTTTATT
>JACOVN010000026.1 GCA_016177315.1 Candidatus Woesearchaeota archaeon | reverse complement strand
TATTATGAGAAACTTTAAAAACTCTCTTCTTCCAGGCTTGGTGAGTTTAGCATGCGACAAAAACAGAAGAAGCAATTGCATATAGTGGTGATGATCCCAACCTACAATGAACGGGAGAATATTCAAGAACTCTTGCCGGCGTTGCTCAAGCTTCCTGCAAACATCCATTTCTTGGTAGTTGATGATCATTCGCCAGACAGGACATGGCAAGTAGTGGAGCGTATGCAGAAGAAGAATCCACGGATTCATCTGCTCGACCGCAAGAGAGAGCGAGGCAGGGGAACAGCAGGCATTGCCGGCTATCGATGGGCATTACAGGACCATGCAGATCTTATCCTGGAGATGGATGCAGACTTCTCCCACCCCCCTATTCTGATTCCTAAACTCATAGCAGGATTGCAGAAGAACGATGTCGTGCTTGCATCTCGGCTGATTGATCATGGTCTAGATGAGGATAGAATCATATTCCGGAAATGGCTGACCTTATCCTCTATCTTCTATGTCCGCTTGTTGCTTGGCATTCCCGTGCAGGATGTAAACTCTGGCTTTCGTGGTTTCCGAAGAGCAGCATTGGAAGACATCCTTCCATACCTAAAATCGAAAAGGACAGATATTGTGCAAGAAGTTCTCTACTTGTGCTATCTTCACGGGTATAAAATTCAAGAAATTCCCTTAGCATTCCAGGAACGGAAATGGGGACGAACAAAGAAAACGCTGGCAGACTTCTGGGAAGCCTTTGCGACCATCATTAAATTGAAAATCCGCCATTGGAAGGGAGAAATATAATTTTATGAAATTTTCTACTCCCACTTCAGCCTGTAGGCAACAACTTTTTTGCTATACCTGCCGGAGATGTCAGAGAATTTCTCAAAGTGCTCCAATCCCTCGCCTCCAAGAAGGAGGAGCCGCACAAGCATTGTATTGACATGCTCTGGACGGATCAGCACATATCGTAACCGTCCTTGGTCCACGAAGAGCAGCATTGCTTTTTTATCTGGCCGCAATTCAGCCTCTGGCTGCACCAGCTGCTTTCCATCATAGAGGAGGAAGGAAATTTTTTCTCCATTGCTATCTTCAGCTCGATTTTCCTTTACATGAACTCTGAAGCCGTACTCGCAATACGCTGTATCTCCCAAAATCTTGCAGTTATATGCAGGCGTGACCAGATCGTCGCGTATCGGAATCTGCCCTGGTTCCGTAACAAAATCCAATCTTGAATAGTAATCAAATGCCCAGTACTTCTGCAATAGATCTTCGGAAACAATAAGGAAACCTTCTGGGGGAGTGCAATGAGTGAGGTTAAGGAGAATGTTCCGCTTTTCCTTTCTCCCACCAGAGCTGTCGCTGTCGAAATATCGCTGCATAATGGAAAGATTGTGCCTTTGTATGCGTGATTGTGCTGCTATTCTGTTTTCCTTCACGAGAGAATTCAATTCCTCTAATGCTCTCTTGTACCCCATATCTGCTGCAAGATATTCTAAGGCCGTAGCACCGCTGATCCCTATCCTTGTATTGCAATCCAGCATTCGCAATATTCCAGCTGCAACTTCTTCGTCTGTTTCAGTAAAAACTCTCGCCATCCAGTAGCTCTTCATGTTGTCAAAGCTCGCGCCATCAAATAAGACCGGCTTTTCTGCAATGGCTTCATAAAAGTAGCCAGAATCCCACCAGACATTAATCGTAATATTTTCAGGACTCTCTGCTTTTATCTTAAGCGAGGTATTGTAAATACTGTCATCCATGATGGGAATGGCATTGTTGATCTCTCTAGCAAGCGAAGGCGTTAAAGACAAGAGGAAAAGCAGCATGATAAGACTGACAATACACCCTCCAACGATTTTCTGCTGCAACTTCGGAAAATATATACTGGTGATTTCTTTCGCAGCAGTGAGAAGCAATACACAGCCCCTCCCCATAAGAATCGCTAAGGGAAGTAGGAAAAAGGGGAAGAAGCGAATTTTGGTTGCTGGGAAGAATAATACCAGTAACCAAACAACGAGAAAGAGATCATACTTCGTTTGTGCTGAAAGTTTTCTATTTTTCCAGAGTAGAAGGGAGAGGAAAAGCAGTGCGAAGAATGCAATTCCATATCCTCCAAGGTACTGGAAGAAGGTAGAAGTGTCCATGCTCCCTAATTCCGAAACAAAAGGGAAAACCGGAAGCATGGGCTCGGTGTACCCAATACCAAGGTTTAGGTATGCAAGGGCTCTCCGGAATAACCCTTCCTGGCTGACCCTCCACAGAATGAAGCCGGTAAGAAGGAGAACCATGAAGAGGTAAGAGAGGCTTTTCCTCGAGTGTTGTTGGTGAAAATCTCTGCAAAGCTTCAGGATAAAGTAGAGCACCAAAAAGAGGAAGAGAACAGAGAGGATATAGAAATACCCTCCCCAAGTGAAAGAGAAGAGCCAGAGGGAAGCTAGGAACAACACCCCAGGAAAGATTGTTTTCCACCGCTGCTTATTGGTAATGCCATCCAACACCAACAGGAAAAAGAACACCACCAACAAGGAAAGAGATATGGTTAACGCATTGGTATCCGCATAGCCTGCTTGATGAAATGCAAAAAATTTTGGATGTAGGATAAGGAATAAACCAGCAAGAAATCCTCCAAGCGTGTTGCTCATTTTCTTTGCAATGAAAAAAACAAGGAGGAGAGAGAGTAAACCAACGAGGGGTGGGTAGAAGAGTGCTGCGTGCATCAAACTTGCTCCGGGATTTAAAAACTGCATGCCTTGGTAGAGCCAAACGAGAAGATAAGGCAGTAAGCTTGCTTGTACTAACCTCCCTGTTGGGGCATCCTTAACAGTATCGTAGGTGAATCTATACCCAGTCTGCAATATCTTATTTCCCACATGGCCATACTCTAGGATATTCTGGGCTTGGCGATAGTAATGGTAGGGATCAACGTGGAAGAGGTAGGACATTCCATCCGGATCCTGCACATAGGCCTTGTATGCTTCAGCAGTTCCCTCGACTGCCTCGTGGAATCCTTGCTCTTTTTGGAATGCGACACCCTCTGCTTCCAACATGCGTCGCAATTCCTGTAGTGGCAATTCCGGATACTGCTGCCGTAATTGCTCCTCTCTCATACTTAAGTAGAATTGCAGCACGTCTCGCTCTGCTAGTGCATCAAATTTTGGAAGATCCAGGTTCTTGGTGAAAATGAACCAACCTGCAATGAGAAGCGCCACGATCACTACCAAGATCTGCCATTTTCTCCAGAAGAAAAGCATCGTCTGCTGTTGGTCGGCTTCGCTTTGCTTACCGCTCCTCTTCATCGTCCTCGTCCTCTGCTCGCTCTCGAAGCTTTCGTTGCTCCTCTTCCGTCTCCTCTCGCTTCTTATCTCTTTTCAATTGCTTTCCTAAATCGAGGGAATCCCCATAATCCTCTTCCTCATTCTTTCCCATAGGGATGCAGGTGGAACATTTTCTCAACCGCTTTCACCTCCAAGCATTTTTTCATACCTATTGCAATAACCAGAGCGATAGCAAAGCCACCAACAACATCACTGAAGTAATGGATTCCCGTTATGACCCTTGCTACACTAATAAGGGAAGCGAGAATAAGAGCAAGGATGCCTAGTTGTTTATATTGGAAATAGAGTGGAATAGCTACTGCAAATGCCATAGTGGCATGATCGGAAGGGAAGGATCCATCCGAAATGTGCGGAATCAATTGGTTAAAAGAAGGGTTAAGGAAAGGCCGAGGAACGTAATAGAGGAAAGAAATGCTCTTGCTGACTGCAAGCGAAAGGAGGAACGTGCTCGCAACCTGTATCCATGCTTTCTTGTTTCTTCCAAAAGCAGGAAGGAAAAGTGCAAAGGCGTACAGGAGATATTGTGCTAGGAAGATAGTACTTGCATCAAGGAGTGCATACTTCCCAACAAGGCTATTCAAAGCTAAGGACAGAGACATAGAGCAAGGGACTTTGAGAAGGTATATAAAGCATATGGTTATGGGATTGCTTATTCTTATCATCTATTCCTATCATCAGAACTAAGCTAGTCCGACATTGTTTTTACTTTTCTTTTCCACAACAATCGAAAGAAGAAGAGGAAGAGGAGCAAGAAGCCTAGGAACGGCATCCCGATGGCTTTATAGATTTCTGAAGGCTCCAAAACCGTCAAGCCAAGTCCGTTGCTGATGAACGAGGAAGGGAAAAATTGGAGCGCTATGCTGAATGGAACAAAGTGCCCGATGAGCAGATACGAACCAACAAAGAGGATGATCTGCCAAACATCCGTTTTTTCAAAGAAAATGAAATACAACCCAATCGAGAATGCTAAGAGGAGCAACGTGGAATATTCCATTGCAGAGACTGGAGAGAGCAGCAGCATGGTTGCAGAAACAAGACCAAATTCCTTCCAAATGATTTCCTTTTGTTGTACATGACGATGCTTCCAGAGCAAAAAGCCGAGGAGCAGGAGGACTGCAAGCTGGCCAGCCAGTGCAAGGAAAAAAGCCATTTGCTTTGCTTCTTCCTGGAGCAGAAAAACCCAGGGATAAGCAGGATCCTGCTGAAAGCCAGAAGCAAGCTTATACACCATGCCCTTCATACCATTGTTCTCAAAATGAGACACTGCCCAGGAATCTCCTTTGAGCCCTCCAGCAAGCACGAGGGGTAGATAGGAAAGTCCAACCTGCGGGCCAAAGAGAATATGGGAAACCAACAGGATTCCCAGCAACGAGAGTAATCCGTATGCTAAGGCTTTCCGATTCTTGATAAGGAAATAGAAGAAGAAGATTGCTGGCAGTAATTTGATGAGTGTTGCAGCAGCAATGGAAAACCCGGCCAGAAATGACCTTTTCTGCAAAAGAGAAAAAAGTGCGAAGCAGAGCAAGGCGAGTTCCCAAAGCTCTACATTCTTCACCGCCATAATGTAATAAAGAGAACTGAAATTCATCCAGAGGACAAAGAGAAGAAGTAGTACAGCATATTTCTTTTTTCCATCGAGAATGCGGTAGGTGAAGTAAAGAGCAAGTCCCAACGATAGGTATGCAAGAAAGAGCAGTATTTTTTCTATCACAGCAGGATTTTGGGTAAGGAGCAGGATTGGGTAGAAAACCATAAGAAAAAAGGCTCCATATTGTCGTGGATTATCTTTTAAGGTTATGGGTTCTCTTTCTTTAAGAAATTTTTCCAACGGCCTTATTTCCACTAACACCTGGCCGATCTTTCCCTCCCCCGTTAGTTTGAACATCGGCATATACACGCCGCTGTAGAAGAAATGGAGAATCGTATAAAAAAGAAGGAAAACCACTATCCAATACAGGACTCTCCTGTCGATCTTCTTGATGGAGTCGATCAACGGTCTTTTCATCCCTTTCTTCATCCCCTTTTCTTATTTTTCACAGCGATGACACGCATAATATCTCCCTGCTTTCCAAGAGCGAACAAAACAGCGAGCACAGTAGCAACGGGAAGTAATAAGAGCGCAAGAAGCAAGGTATATAATTTTTTCCCAGCGGGGAAGGTGCTCTGCTTCTTGATGGATTCCAGCATGCTCTCCTCTGCTCCAGTCATGTGCTTCACCATACTGAAGAGTAACGATGGAATACTGTGTTCCAGTGAGAAGTACTGTATTTTTCTTATGAAAAAATGTTCCTTCTCGAGCAAGTACTGGAGAGAAGCAGGAGTAAAGTGATACAGATGCCGTGGAAGATCCAAGCCTAACCAGTTGCAGCGGAACCATCGGGCAGACGTGCTTCCTATATTTGGAACTTCAATAATAACGACCCCACCAGGTTTAAGGATTCTTCGGCATTCCCGGATATAGAGTATTGGCCCTCGCACATGTTCGAGCACATGCCAGAAAGTAATGATATCAAAAAACGCACTTGGGAAGCTTGCTTTCGGTAATTCTCCATGCCGCACTCTTATTCTTATTTTCTTTCCGTGGAGAAAAACATTCCTTGAATTCGTGATGCCATAACTCTCCCATCCCCTTTCTCTCAACAAGGAGAGCATGATTCCTCTGCTAAATCCTACGTCCAGCACTCTTCCTTTTCCAGCGAGTTGTATTACCTTCCTTGCTCTTCCGTACCGAAAGAGAAAGACAAGTTTCTCTAGTAAGGGATGAAAGCGCTCTCCTTGTTCATCATAGAATCCACCCCCATAGTAGGAATTTACTATCTTTTGTGGGGGAATGTTCTTGAGGATAATGATGCCACACTTCATGCACTGCAAGAGGGTTTCCTTCTGGCATACCAGGTAGGTATTGGCTTTTCCCCCACAGATGCTGCATTGTTTCTTTGCCATTGCCACTCTTACTGAGTTTTTACTTTTCAGACACTTGTATGCTTATACCGACAACAACATACTGCACCCTTCAGGGTGCAGAGGAGGTCATATTTAAAGGCATAGGCGAATGGAGAGTGCAGGAAAACCGTAAGTCATGCGAAAAAGACTTGTCAAAAACCACCGGTCTCTGACCGGTG
>JACOVN010000006.1 GCA_016177315.1 Candidatus Woesearchaeota archaeon | reverse complement strand
GTGTTTGCATTTGTCTATGAATGTCTTCTCCAACGTCTGGGCCGAAAACAAAATCATTATTTCTGTCTCTTTCACGGAAGGCTTCAATTGTAGAATTATAAAATAATAAACCTTCACTCTTATTAACATATCTAAAATAAGTTGGTTCCATTAAATAATCATTTGCGAGATAATCACCATTATAACAATCGAAAGTTCCTATCTCTGTATAAATTGCCGGTTTAGGTTCAAACCCCACACTATAAGCTATTTGAAGAAGTAATACGAATATAAAAGTCAACAAAAAAATCCTCTTCATCGAATTTACCCCCAACATTTCAGCCCCTTTTGATTATCCCTTTTATTTCTTCTTCCCCTCATCCTCTACCTCATACTCTGCATCCACAATTTTCTCATCCTTTCCTTTGCCTTTTCCTTTCTTTCTTGGGGTTTCTGCTGTCCCAGCTTCTCCTGCTGCTTCCTGGCCTTCTTGCTGCTGTGCTTTATACGCAGCTCCAGCCTTTTGATACAACTCCGTAGCAGCCTCTCCTGCAATTTTCGTTAAGGCTTCCATTCTCTCCTTGATCTTGGCAACATCTTTCTTCTCTTCTGCAAGGAGTTTCTTCAATTCCTCTGCTTCTTTCTTAATTTCCTCAATCTTCTCTCCAGCAACCTTGCCTTCCATGTCCTTCAGCGTTTTCTCTGTTGAATACACCAAAGTGTCTGCCTGGTTGATCAACTCAATCTCTTCCTTCTTCTTTTTGTCTTCCTCTGCATGCATCTCTGCTTCCTTCTTCATTTTCTCAATCTCTGCTTCACTCAATTTCTGCGTTGCAGTAATCACAATGCTCTGCTGCTTTCCAGTGCCTAAATCCTTGGCAGAGACATGCACAATCCCATTCGCATCAATATCAAAGCTTACCTCAATCTGTGGAATGCCTCTGGGAGCAGAAGGAATGCCAACCAAATCAAACCTTCCCAGAGTTCTGTTATCCGAAGCCATAGGCCTCTCTCCCTGCAAAACATTGATTGTCACTGCAGTCTGATTGTCTGTTGCAGTGGAAAATATCTGGCTTTTCTTCACTGGAATGGTAGTGTTCCTTTCCATCAACTTCGTAAACACTCCCCCTAGCGTTTCAATGCCTAAGCTTAAAGGGGTTACATCCAACAGTAAAATATCTTTTACTTCTCCAGCCAAAACTCCAGCTTGGATAGCAGCTCCCATGGCAACACACTCCATGGGGTCAACCCCTCTTTCCACTTTCCTGCCAATATACTCCTCGACAAACTTCTGCACGATCGGCATTCTGGTAGGTCCGCCAACTAAAATGATCTTACTTAAATCCTGCTTGCTCAGCTTTGCATCTCGCAAGGCTTGCTCAACCGGTCCTTTGCATTTCTGCACAATAGGCTCGAGTAAAGATTCCAACTTTGCCCTGGTTAATTTGTGCTGGAAGTGCTTTGGCCCTTCATTCGTTGCTGTCAAGAATGGCAAATTAATTTCTGTCTCTAAAACCGAGCTTAATTCAATCTTGGCTTTCTCTGCAGCCTCCCTCAATCTCTGCATCGCCATCTTATCCTTGCTTATGTCTATTCCTTCCAATTTCTTAAACTCTTTGACTAAGAAATCCACCAAGGCATTGTCCATGTCTGTTCCACCCAATTGGGTGTCTCCAGACGTTGCCTTGACTTCAAACACTCCCTCTCCAAATTCCATGATGGTTACATCCAATGTTCCGCCACCAAAATCAAAGACAAGAATTTTCAATTCCTTCCCTACCTTATCTAATCCATAGGCAAGGGAAGCAGAAGTAGGCTCATTGACAATTCTTACCACTTCAAGGCCTGCAATGGTTCCTGCATCCTTCGTAGCTTGCCTTTGATTGTCATCAAAGTATGCTGGAACAGTAATGACAGCCTTCTCAATCTTCTCTCCTAAATAATCCTCAGCATCCTTCTTGATCTTCTGTAAAAGGAAGGCAGAAATCTGCTGGGGAGTGTATTCCTTCCCCGCAATCTTGTACTTAAAAGTCGTTCCCATCTTTCGCTTGGCGGCAAAAATCGTATTCTCAGAATTAGAAACAGCTTGCCTTCTGGCTGGCTCTCCAACTAATACCTGCCCATCTTTGGTAAAAGCCACAACACTGGGTGTTGTCTTGCCTGCATAAGTTTGCCCCTCTGCAGAAGGAATGATTTTTGGCTTTCCAGCTTCTAAAATTGCTGCTGCGGAATTGCTTGTTCCCAAATCAATGCCAATGATTTTTGCCATAGTTAACCACCCGTGAAATTGTTTTACTTTACTATTTCAAAATTGAGGATTTTTCTCAACAGTATCTTGTCCGGCACGACAACCTGTAATTCTGCTTCCGGCAAGGTCTTCCCTCCTGCCTCGAGGTAGGAGGCGTATTGCCTGACACTTTCTGGATCGTAAGGATTGAGGAAATGGTTGAGGGTAAACCATACATCCAGTTCCTCTGCATACGGACTGCATCCCATGGAAACCTTGCACTGTAACGGCTTGACTTCGTGGATGCTGCATCCATGCTTTTCATTGAAAAAAATGCATTGCCCATAAGGCTTTCCCTTCTCTTTTAGTATCTTTGGTCTCCATAAGGTTGTATTGAACTTCTCCTCTTTCTCTAACAGCCTTTCCTTTAATTCCTCCTCGGACATTTGCAAATACTTGGCAAGCCTTGGTATGTCCTCTTCCACCAGGAAGCCAGAGCCCATGGTGCATCCGTGCTCGCATTTATGGCATTTACAGGGATGCCCAACTGCTAATACCTGCTTCAATGGTGTATTCTTAGTGATTTTCATGCTGTTCCTCTTTCTTTTTTTGTCTGGAAATCTTCACTTTTGCTGGCCGCAATACTGCTTCCTTAAACATATACCCTTTCTGGAATTCTTCTAAAACCGTTCCTTCCTCTTTTTCAGATTCTTCAGCACTCAATGCTTCCTGCTCAAAAGGATCAAACTTCTTTCCTATAGCTGAAATACTTTTTAAGCCTTCCCGTTCCAATACGGTATGGAATTCCTTGAAAAGCATGTCCATGCCTTGGGCAAATTGCTCTCCTGTTGTTTTATTCTTCAAGGCTTGCTCAAACCCATCCAAAATGGGAAGGATTTTT
>JACOVN010000050.1 GCA_016177315.1 Candidatus Woesearchaeota archaeon | reverse complement strand
GAGTAAAGGGATTTTGTGGCAAATGGAGCAGATATCTAGGCTTTTAAAGCCAGGCATTAAAATCAAGCGATGGCTGCTTTTGATGCTGCTTGGCGTTCTCGCTCTGCTCTTTGCGCTGCTCATCCTTCTATGGGAATTCCTGCCCTTGCTGCCTTTTGGCCCTATTGAAGCAAAATGGCTCTGGGGGTTTTACCTACTCTTGGTTGGAATCCTCGCCCTGTATCTTGGCTGCAGACAGCTACTGGAGAGGCTGGTGACTGCCTTACTGCCGGAGAAAAGAGGCAGAATTGCTAATCTCTTGCTGGAAGAATCCGTCAAGGAAAAAGGGCCAAAGATAGTTGTGATTGGCGGAGGCACAGGAAGCTACCAGGCATTGATGGGGCTCAAGCAGTATAGCAGAAATTTGACTGCTGTTGTTTCCATGGCAGACTCTGGGGGTTCGACAGGAAGGTTAAGAAATGAGTATGGGGTTTTGCCTCCTGGCGATGTGAGAAGGTGCTTGATTGCGCTATCAGAGGAAACCCCTCTGATGCAAAAACTCTTCCAGCACCGCTTTGGAAAAGGAAGTTTAGAAGGCCATAACTTTGGCAATTTGTTCCTGACGGCATTGGAAAATATAACAGGGAGTGATGAGAAAGCTATTCTCGAAGCTTCCAATATTTTGAATATTAAGGGAAAAGTATTCCCAGTGACGTTAGATAACTCGCACCTCCATGCAGAGCTGGAGAATGGACAAGTCATTGTTGGAGAGAGCAACATTGACATTCCGAAGCATAACCCCAATTTGAAAATAAGAAAAGTTTTCCTGAAGCCAAAGGCAAAAGCCTACCATAATGCTATACAAGCGATCATGGATGCAGAAATGATTGTTATCGGCCCTGGAGATATTTACACGAGCATTATTCCGAATCTTCTCGTGCAAGGGATTCCTGAATCCATGAAGAAATCCAAGGCTATCAAAGTCTATGTTTGCAATTTGATGACCAAGCAGGGAGAGACAACGAACTACACTGCTTCCATGCATTTGAAGGAGATTATGAAGTATGTAGGCTTTCCAGTGGATTATATTATTCTAAACAACAAAGTGCCGGAAAAGAGATTGTTGAGAAAGTACGAACAAGAACATTCCTTTCTGGTGAAGAACGATATCGAGGAGATAGAGAGGGTGGGAGTAAAAGCCATGCAGGGAGATATGCTCAAGGAGCCAGTTTTAGTGAGGCACGATCCAGAGAAACTGGCGAAGGCAATCCTGGAAATCGGTGCACAGGAGAGAGTATGAAACTGAGCTCTTTTGATGAAAAGGTGTTTGCAGAGATTTTCACTCTCTATCGGAATATTAACCGATGCCATTGGAAGATTCCTGATTTTGCAGCAGTTCAGGAATCTTTGGAGAAAGAGGGGGTATTTGCATTCCATGCCAAAGGAAGGTGGAGCTCGAAGCTGGTATTCAAGAAAGAAGGCGATAGCATACTACTCTCTTTCATTCCAAGACAAGATGTCCCACAGAAAATCAAAGAAAAATTGGCTGCCATGAAGGAACAATTTGAGCAGGCATTCAGAAAACAACCTTTTGCATCAGAATAACATGCTTTTGGCTGTATCCGCAGCACTGACCAAGCCGCACCCTATGCTCCGAAGGGTTTGCTTCACCGTGCTTGCATAACCGACAAAGTTCTGATAGTGTGGATCACTATGCCTTTTTTCTCCCATCAATCCCTCGGCAATCGGAATAGCATGCTTCTTTAATGCCCGTGCCAATTTGCCTTGTTCCCCACCACTGCCTGGATGTTCCATCATCTGGTCGAACCGGTAGGCGTAAAGCCCAACAATGGTTGCCTGCACAACAGCTCTCTCCACCGATGGCAGAGACTCTGGTACTGGCGCATAGGTTTCCATGCATTGCTGTAATATTCCGGCTAACTCTGGCACCTTGCCCTCGTTATCGGGAAAAACACGTGCGAGTAAATCTGGATTTACCTTTTCCCTATTCAGGTGAAGATTGAGTATTGCTGCAGCAAGGCCATGCATACGCGTGTATGTTGCAGAAGGCAAATCATCTTCAATAGGATATTGTTGGAGGAACTGTCCGACGTACTGCATCATTGGTACGAACACAGTATCGATATCTGGAGCATCAGCAAATTTGAGAACAAAAGCCCTTGCTCGAGCAGGAAGGTGAGAAATATTCAGCAGAGAACCTAGCGCATTCTCCAACCCTGATTCTACTCTCACAACCCCTTGCGCAGTCACCCAACACACCCCCTAAAAAGGAATTGTATAAGGCTACCCTGCCTCATCCCATCCTTCGATGAAAGCTTGCTCCAATGGAGTCATTTCGTCGTCCTCCACCATCCTCCTCCTCCCTTCCTTGGTGTAGGAGTCAAAGTCCCGCTCCTCTTCTGTGAGGAAATCCTCATCCAGTTTCCAGAGCTTCACTCGCTTCATGCAGGTCACCCCCTAACTCTTTTTTAATCTCCTCTTCCAGGATCATTCTGTTGATGGCTCTCTGGATAAACTCAATTTCCTGGACAGAAATCGCATCTGCCAGCTCTTTTTCCTTCTCGATAAGCTCTTCCTTCATTGCAACCCCCATTTGGCTGATATCGAGAGCTATGGCTGAAAGCATAGTTCTCCCTTTCTGCCCCTTTTACAGAACTCTGGATACGATGAACCTTCTCGTGCTTACTCCCGTGCACACCCCTTAAATAGCATATAAGAACGAGTCTTTATATATAATTTTCCCTTAAATTTTATAAAGTTTATATTTTTAGAAATGTTTATATAAAAAAGAGAAAGATTTATATATTAGATTATATTTCTATAAAGTATAAAGAACATAAGCCTGTATAAGGGGGTGTTACCTTTGAAGCGAAAAGTCATTCAGATTGCGGATTCTACTCAGCTGGTATCCTTGCCCAGGCAGTGGGCCAAGCAGCAGGGCATTAAGAAAGGGGATGAGATTGAAGTAGAGGTACGCGGAAGTACGATAACGATCAAGGCAGGAGAATCTGGTAAACCAGATTTAGGAAAAGTGATCATTGATGTTTCTGGGCTGGATCGCTCATCCATTATGTTTGCAATACGAGCAGCATACCGCAAGGGGTATGATGAGATCGAGGTGCACTTCCAGAGCACTACAGCCCCTTACTATCGCATCGGCAAGGACTTGAAG
>JACOVN010000005.1 GCA_016177315.1 Candidatus Woesearchaeota archaeon | reverse complement strand
CCTCTTATATATAAGAAAGAAGACGTTCGCTTTGATATTTTTGCTAGGAAAATCTTTCATACAGTTTTAAGTCCAAAGATGCTAGAAGAGGAGTATGCGGTACATGAATTTAAGGGAAAAAAATATACGCTGAGAATACATATGTTGAGAACAGAACATATTGTTATATTGAAAGCAGTAACAGAACGAAGCAGAGATTTTGATGATATCAGAACTATTGTAGAGAAGAATAAACATTTCGAGTGGCAGTACTTCATCGAGGAAGTGTTATGGCAGTATCACCATGGAGATTCCTGGGTTCTGTTGGATGTGAAGAAGATGCTCAAGGAGTTAAAACAGTATGTATTTATCGAAGAGAAATATTTGAGGCAGTTGTACGACGCAATGGGAAAAAAGAAATAGAGAACATGAAACACTCTGTTGCATCTAGGTTTCTTTTCCAGTCAGAAAACAAATAAGAAAAAACGGTTTGCTACATTGAGCATTATTAGCCCAGAAATTTCTCTCTACTTGCAAGCAATCCTCACATCCCTGTACAGGATGAAAAATCCAACACAGAGCAGGATGATAGCCATAGCATGCAACGCTAATGCCTGCTCCCCCATGAAGATATTCCCCGTACTCTGCTCCATACTATGGAAGGGGTAAGAAACAAACTCGACAATCCATGCAATGCTCGCCAGAATGGCAAATTGCCTCAAGCCTTTCTTTGTTTTCCTGGCAATAAGTATCGCACAGATGGTTGCTACGATAACAAATAACGCTGCAGTCCATATCATAATCAAATTTAGCGATACCATCTTTACCTCCGCAAGGTCCTCCTCGCATCCTCAAAAGTCTTCTGCATGTAAATGACAAAGATAAGCCCGGCGACAGCAAAAAGAAAGCCCGCAATGGTAATAAATATCCCGACATTGAAAATGTACAGCAAATTGAGCATCTCGAGGGCTTTTCCGATGGTGGAGATGCAAACAGCTACGAGAAGGAAAATCCATCCTTTCCAGAGCTTTCCATCCAAAACTCCCATCATCCCCAAGATGATGCCAACAATAATAAGATTGATGATAAAACTCCCGGTAGTCAACAATAACTCCAAATTGAGCGCCATGTTACTTCCCTCCTTTTTGCTTTTCACCCTTTTTTACTCTCTGTTCGAGATAGGATTGTAATTTTTCTTCTATTCTTTCCTTTCTGATAAACCCCTTTATTAAATCTTTCTCTGTAACCCCGCCCTTGAGCATCTGCAAATGCAGCAATTCCTGCTCTGTCAGCTTTTCCTTTATTTCTCCAATCTGCCTTTTCAAATGCGCATGCTCATAGACAACAATGGAAATGAAGAGGATAATGCCGAGCAGGATGCCCCAAAGCAGGCCTGAAGGAATATATACTCTTGGCATTTCTAACATAGGCTCTCTCTTGGGAATAACTGCAAAGGTATCAAAGGCTTCTGCAATTTCCTTCCCAACACTAATTCTGGCATAGAGCCAATATGGCCCAGGCTTCGCTGTTAGAGGGATATTCAGCTTACTAATAAATACGGTTTTTGTCTCCACCCCCACAGTCTCAAATTTCTCTGCAATAATGTTCTGCTGTTCATCCAAAATAGCATAATATACCCCGATATCAATCCTCTTCTTCAACCTCTCCTCTCCTAAGTAGAACAATGCAATCTCTCCTACAACCTCTTCTCCTGGCATGACCTCTTTGAATTTCTGAATCACAGAAACTTCTACATCAAAGAGCTTGGATTTCGCTGGCGCAGAAGGCTTGGGTGTTGCTGAAGGCCTTACTGCTGCCGGAACACTGGGTTGTGCTACTGTTGGGCTGGGTGCTGGGCTTGGTGTTGCCTGTCCAATGGTTCTTTGTGCAGTTGCTCCTTTCTGCGTTGCCTGCCCGCCTCCTCCAGATGACCCTTGGTTCTGCTGCTTTCCGGAAGAGTGCTTCAGTCCAGTAATCTTGAATCTGCCATCAACTTCAGAGCAGCTATACCCGCTTTTGGTGCTTCCATCGCAATTCAGGAACGTTTCATCAGAGCCAGAGCAATCAGCGGTTATATCAGTAATGGTCGCGTCTGCACTGTCCCTGATGCAAACAGAGGTAATGGAGGCATTTACCTTATTGAGATACACTGTTTTCGTTACTCCAGCAGGCAGGCTCAAGTGCCCTACTTCGAACAAGCCAAACGCCATGCTGCTGTTCTCCATTTCAAAACGCATTTTGCTCAGGTTAAGCGTTGCAGCTCCAAAATTAAAGGTAAAGCTCATCACCTCTACTCCATTATCGGTAATATTCACGACCATATTTCCAGTGAAATTCTGCATGAAATTATTGGAATGGTTGATGTAAATAAGGGGATTGCTTAATGAAGTGGTATTGATGGAAGTATTGGTTCCAATGAAGTAATCCATGTCATCATCAATGCCATCCCCATCTGTGTCGCTCGCATTGATGCTAATATTAAATCTCCGAACTTTGCTGCTTCCAACATACCTGTTTGCCGTATTATCCGTGCAGTTAATCTGCCACGTATACCCTCCAGAATCTAACCCCGTAACGACAAAATATTGGAACACTGTTTCATTGACTTGATTTGTTTTTTTCTTCTCTTCTCCGTTCAAGAATAGGTTGCACTCCCGAATGGTGGTGCCAGCATCGGTTGCATTGTAGCCAAAGTAGATATCCTTCCAGGTAAAATTAGAATTATTCATAGGGTACTGGAGATCAACCGTAGGCCCAGCAGTGTCTTCTTCTGTGCATTGGCTGGTGTTAAAGCCGCTGCAGTTGCCAAAGCAACTCAAGGTTCCTCCGGTAAATCCCTGCGTGCTGCAGGTTTGACTGTTCAAATCATTTCCGTCGCAGGACTCATTGCCGTGCACTGTGCCGTCTCCACAAACCTGTATCACCATGCTGACCGTTCCCGCAACCTCTCCAGTAATCACGTTTCGCTCTTCGAGAAAATGCTCCACGCGCCTTACCATCATGTAGGTATTGAGCAGGATAGAGAGGAGCAGCAAAACTACGAGTATTTCAATGATCTGATGCTCAATACCTCTTTTACGCATGCAGAAGTTGTATCAGAAAGGGTATTTAAATATTTTCTCGATTGGGCAAGGGTATTCTGCGCACCATGACCTTCACGCTGCCTGTGTAATTCCCGAGCCGCGCAGCCCCTGGAACGTTTACATGGAAGCTTATCTTTCTGGTTTCTCCCGGCTTTAACGAAAGCCACCGATCATCAGCAACAATCCATTCTTTCCAATCCTCTGCCTCTATGCGAATCTGGAAATAGCCTTTTCTGGTGTCATCGTTCGTAATCACGACCTCTCGCTTTGCATGGCCTCCAGGAAGGACCGTGCCAAAATCTATCTTATTTTCTCCGAGGGCGAAGCCGGCATAATTCCCAACTTGGAGCTTCATGTCCAGCTCGAGCACTTCCTGAACACTTCCCATGAAGAGCAGAAAAGCTGCTACGGCCACTATCCATGCCAGCAGAATGAGATTATTCCTCCTTCTTACTCTCCGATCTTCCTTTCTCTGCTGTTTTCTCTCCTTTGCCGGCTTCACCTTTCTTCCCCCTTCGTTTCCACAGAAGAATTACCACTATAACAAGGCCGAGGAGCACGATAATGGCACCAAGGACGACAAAAGGAAGCATGGAAATCCTTCCCTCTCCTGTCTCTCCTACAATCTCAATGACATTCTCCTTAAACAATTCCTCACTCTTCCCTGCATATCGGAGAATGACTTTTACATCATAAATACCAACAGGAGTATCTTTGCTCTCCCAGAAGACATCCACCCTTTTTGCTTCCCAGGGCCGTATCTTTCCAGGTTCCGTTGTTATCTGATCAATCCTGTTGCCGTTGTTCGATACCTCTACCGTAATCGTATATTCTATCTCCTGATTCCAGAAACTCTCTAAATCCACATTCAGCTTCGGATTCCCTCCCCGGCGGCCTTTTTCTGCAATCACATCTTTGAGCTGTACATACACATCTCCAATCTTAAACTCTGCCTCTCCGGTTCCTGTCTTTCCGTCGTACGTTACTGTTGCAACGGCCTTATAATTTCCCATAGGCAACGAACCTGTTGGAAATGTTGCCGGGACATCCTTCACTTCTTTTAATGCGAGGCTGACTGGAGGAAGCTGCTCTATGCTTCCCACTTTTTCTCCTTTCGGATTGAACAGCTCAATGATGACTTGGGCTTGCTCAATCGGCTCTGCCCCCAGATTATTGAGCTGAACGACAAACTCCAGCGTTCCTCCCCTCTCGACATTCTGCGCTATAACAGCAATCTGAAGATACTTCCCTTCGTATGGGTAATTCACTCTGACAATGGATTGGACAGCAGCAACTGCTGCAATGCCTGCTCCAGCAGGCGCAATTTCGCTGAGCCTCACCCTTCCAACTTCCTGGACTCCAGGGGGTTGGTCTGCTATGCTGGGAAACTGCAGCGTGCAGGTAAAAGGCTGCTCTGATTCCGGCTCCAGCTCCATGGTTGATGGCTGGCATTGCATCCTGGGGCTATTCGCGGAAACAGAAAAAGTATTCTTTGCTGGAATGGTGTTGATGGCTTTGAATTGGATATCCACTGTTTTGCCGGGCTGGAAATCGATGACCATGCTTCCGGGGCTGATGCCAATAGCCCATGCGGGTAAGCTCAGGAGGAGCAATGCTATACAGCATACAATCCCCTGCAAGACTCTGTTCCTATAATCCCCTCTTCTCTTTTCGTTCTCCGCCATATCTTTTCTCCTGTTCCTATTATCAATATTTTTGATGGTGTGACAATCACGCATGGTAAAAGCACTAATCCTCTATCACTGTTAATACCACTCTCCCTGCCATGGCTGTTGGTGCAGGTGGTGGCTGGTATTCTACCACATGAAGGCTGACAATGCCGATAGAAGTCTGCAATTTTGCCTTTGATTGCTGCTCATAGGCAGCATCGATTTCCTGCAGCCGCTGGAGAACAGTAAAGGTCCCAAGAATCGTCGAGAGCATCAAGAGGACAACCAGGATCATCAATGCTTTCGTGGAAAGTTGTCTTGCCATATTTCCATAAAACCTCTCTTTTTACTCCGAGTGGCGAATTTTTGTCACTGTTGAAAGCTAGATAATTGCCGCAATCAAATCTGATAGGCAGTAAAGGTTACTGTCGAGGACTTGCTACCCCCTGTTTCTCCAATCGGTACGCTCACTGCAATGTCCACGAACCTGCTGTCGTTGGCATCGGCACCTTGCAAATCAAAGACCGCTGTCAGGTTCTTTCCGGTATCATTTGCCGTGGGCATATTGGTGAATGACGATGGAGAGCCCGATGGACAGTTCGGCCCTTCATCTGCCCTGCACTTGAATTGATAGGAAGATGCGTTTTGGTTTCCGCCGCTAAACAAAGCGCTTGCATTGATAGTAATATTCAACGGAGCATTACCATCATTCCGTACAGCAAATGGTGCTGGACTTGCATCCGTTGTATCATCCTTGGCTCCGATTGCCAGATTACCGAAATTCACCGTGCTCGTCGTAATGGTTATGGTGGTAGAGTTGGTTACTGTCGCTTGTGCAGTGCCAGTTGTCTGAGCCCCGGTAATGATTTCAATGCCTGGCTGTGCGATCTCTAGCCTACTCAAGCTATACCACACGCCGAAGAGGGAAACAATGATGGAAAGGCCGATGAGCACGGCCAGCGTGTTGTTGGAAATGCCTTTTTTGTTCATGGTTCTCTTCTCTTTGTTTTTCAAATCTGAGTGGCAACAAATGTCACTGTTGAGGACTTGCTGCCTCCAAGCTCATCCGAAGGGACGCTCACTGCAATGTCCACAAACCTGCTGTCGTTGGTATCCGGGCTGGGCAAATCAAAGACCGTTGTCAGATTCTTTCCCGTATCATTTGCTGTTGGCATATTCGTGTAGGAGGTGGGAGAGCCAGTTGGACAGTTCGGCCCTTCATTCGCCCTGCACTTAAATTGATAGGAAGAGGCATTCGCTCCTCTGGTACTGCCGAAAAACAGACTTGCGTTAATGGTGATATTGATGGGCACATTCCCATCGTTTTGGACGTTAAACGGTGCAGGAGTGCCATCAGAGGTATCGTCCTGTGCTCCGACCCCGATGCTTCCAAAGTCAATGGATGAAGTGGGAAGAGATAGGGCAGTCGTGTTGGTAACAGAGAGCTGGGTGGTGGCCGTCGGTGCACCAGTGATTTTTGCCAGCCCCGGAAGCCTATTGAACCCATACCATGTTCCTGTTAAGGAAACGAAAATCGAGAGAACCAGCAATACCGCAAGGGTATTGTTCGAAACACCTCTTTTGTCCATCCATCCAGC
Organism: Candidatus Woesearchaeota archaeon; assembly: GCA_016177315.1. Classification (GTDB taxonomy): domain Archaea; phylum Nanobdellota; class Nanobdellia; order Woesearchaeales; family UBA12501; genus JACOVN01. The sequence goes on along the minus strand of JACOVN010000005.1, from coordinate 5,723 downwards.
CTCTTTTGACGCAAATAACCTACACTATGTACCAGAATACTACTTCTGAGGAAGCTATTTTATAAATCTTTCGGATGCTTACATCCTTTACGGCACTTGGCTTGCTGTGAAAGTAACTGTAGAGGTCTTCAAGCCTCCTGACTCGTCTGTTGGTACACTCATGAAGATGTCAATATCCCTACTGTCGTTGTTGCCCTGCCACGGCAGGTCAAAGATGGCAGTTCTGTTCAAGGTTGCATTCGCTAGCGGCATATCCGTCACAGTCAATGTAGAGCCAGTCGGACAATTGGGTCCTTCTCCTTCTGTGCAGTTGTACTGGTAGGCAGACGCGTTCAAGCTCAACGCGCTGAAGAAGCTGGAAGCATTAATCGTCACATTCAAGTTCACGTTGCCTGTGTTATTAATGCCGAATGGTGCTGGAGCATTATCTACTGTATCATTCTTCTCCCCTGCTCCAATGTCGCCAAAGGCTACTGGAGACTGGGAAATGAGAATGCTGACCAAGGAATTGATAGTAAAGCTCGTAGTAATGCTGCTGTTCTTATTATCCGTTGTATCGTTGGCATAGAACCGTACAGTATAGGTTCCAGCCTGATCCGTTACATTGAAGAGCACACTGAAGTTATTCGGCGGATTGGTGCTGTTGAAGGCCACACTGCTATTGAACATGGTAATAATGCTGATGCTGCTATTCGGATGGGTAATGCTGGCGTTGATGAAGCTCAACTGCACATCATCCGTTATATTCGCACTCAAGGTTACCTGTGTGTCCGGAGCATACGCGCTTCCTGATGGAGGACCTGGATAGGAGACATTCGGTATAACAGTGTCGCCTGCTCCAGGTGTCTGATTCGCTGCATAGATCGTCCATCCGCTCACGTTGAAGGTAAAGAGGTTGTTCGTGAAGCTCTGCTCTGTGCATCGCGCTGCTGCGCAAACAGTGTAGTCATTAGTATCAACGAGATCAACGAGTGGTTGTGGATTCGTTATGCCGCTATTTGCTAAGTCGAGCGTGATAACCGTGCTCGTATTCAGGAATGTCAAGTTGCTGGCATTGACGAAGCTTCTGTTGTATGAGACATTGATCTTATCCCTGGTGATGTCGTAGGTGGCGGTAGCATTGCCAATGGTGAGGTTCTCGGGGAAGCGGATACTGCCATTGCTGTCAATGAAGGTTATATTCGTAATATTGGATATGATGCTCTTGTTGATGAGCATCCACTGGATGGTGTTATTCAATACTGTATTATTGATGGATATGTTACTCACTCTTTCGACAATAATACCATAGCTGCTTGTACCATTAGTCTGGATGGTGTTCGCACTGAGATTAATCCAAGAGGCGTTGAAGAGCAGCCAGATGCCATAGTTGTCGGTGCCGCCGCTGGTCGAGATAGTGTTTGCCGCAATCGTAGCAAGCGAGGTATTCGAGTAGAGCATGATGCCAACGCTGCCACCCACAGTCCTGCTGTTCGTCTTGATGGTGTTGTTCACGATGCTGGTGTTGGTCGCGTTCGCAACCATGATACCAGTGTTGTTCTGCGTACCATTCGTCCAGATGATGTTGTCGGCGACGGCACTGCTATCCGCCCCAGTGAAGATGTGGATGCCGTAGTTATCGCTGCCACTGCCGTTGGTGTAGATCCTGTTGCCGATAATTGTTGTATTCGCGCCTCGGCTGAAGATGCCCCTATTCTTAGTGCTTCTACCATCAGTGTAAATAGTGTTGTTGATAATGCTGTTGTGCAAAGCCCCGACAAGGAGCTCGATGCCATCGTTGGGGGACGTGCTGGACGCCGTTCCCCTACTATAAGTTTTGATGGTGTTGTTCTCCACTCTCGAGAAGTCGGTGCTGAGAGCGATGCCGTCGTTTCCGCCGCCAAATGTTGCATTCGTGTATATCGTGTTATCAGTGATGTTATTGTTACTGCCACTTATTTCAATGCCCTCGGAATCCGTATTTCTGCAGTCAACAGAAATGGTATTACCCGCAATGCTGGAATTAAACGCTTTACCGTCAATACCTCTATTACTGCAGGTACCAGCAGCATCGCTGCTGTTCACTGTGATGCTGTTCCCGATGATTTTGCCCTCAGTTATATTGTTCAAGATAAAGATACCATTTACAGGACCATCCGTCACTCCAACAGCGTAGATGATGTTATCCTCCATTCGTGTGTTGTTGTTGGAAGCATCGATACGGATGCCATTGGTTCCACTGCTGCCATTTAGGTACATCCTATTGTCGGTGATGTTGATGCTGCCACCAGAAACGATATACACACCATAATTATTAAGACCGGTCCCATTGGTGGAGATGCTGTTGTTGCTCACACTGATGTTCCGCATGTTATTTTGGAGGAAGATACCGTAATTATTCGCGTTCCCGTTCGTCTTGATGGTGTTGTTGGTGATACTGACATTACCAATTCTGTTGCTGAGGTAGATGCCATAGCTGCTATCAGTACCGTTGGTGATGATGGTGTTGTTGATGATGCGCGTCTCGTTTACCCTCGTGAAGTTAACGCCGATGTTGAAGGGATTGGTGGTATTACCAGCTCGGAACATGCAGTTCTTTATCACCAGGCCTCTCCTGCCTACTGCGACAACGCCATTACCTCGAGCGCTGGTGGCATAATTGACAGTAAAGCCGGCGCAGTCTAAGGTGATGTAATTCGCATCCATGCTGAAGCAGGTGTCTGTACCGCTGACATCAGAATCAAGGACAGTGTCGGCAGTGAGTGAGCCGCAGGCAGAATCATGGATGTAATCATATTCTAAGTACGTGTTACTCGGCTCAGCATTCGTTGTTCGGATATCGAAGGTGTCCATTGGCTGCGACACATTCTGCAGTTTCACGCTGACCATGCCTTCTTCCATAATAGGTGGAGAGCGAGCTACTTCTCGGCTTGAGTTGAATTCATAGACAAGATAATAGGTCTCGCCGCCTGCGTCACCACGTACAAAGGTATTGATGTTGTTGCCTGAGGTGAGGTTCTCTGCGAAGGTAGCTCTGGCATAGTGTCCAGTGGGGATCTGCTCGCTCCAGATATCGTCTTGCACGCTCACATTCTCATAGATGTTGCTGATGAAGTTGTAATTCTCATCCAGATGGGTGGCATTCGTAATATTGATTTCTCCATAGCCTGGGTCATTCGCATCCAGCTTGAGGGTGTAGTTCTGGCCCGGCACGAGGTTGAGGTATGGTTGCCAGCTTCCAGAGCATGTTCTGGTAGCAAAGTCCCATTCCTTGCACTTGTAGAGCTTCGTACCTTTGGCAGTTAACGTAACAATAGCCTCTGTGAAGTTGGCCTTTGGATTCAATGCATATAATTCAATCCAGTCTGGCTTATCCTTGCCAAGCCTTGGTACAGCTTGCTCGGGCATATCATCAATATCTATAATATCTACCATATCCTGCTCTACTGTTAAGTTAAAGAGCTCCATTTCCTTGATAACATGAGCCTTAGGCTTAATCATGGCATGGTAATTGCCTTTCTTAATCTGGCCTTCGTGCTTCAGCTTCCTGCCAGTATAGAGAACATTGTAAACATCCTCTTCTATTGCTTCTCCTAACTCTATCTCGCTCTCTATATCCTTCTTGTCTTTATCCTTGATGCTGGCATTCAGCCTGACGAATTCTGCTGGTATTGCCGGCATTTCTGCTTTTTCCTTGAGTTCTTTGGTGCTATAAACAATCTCCTCAATCTCAAGGCTGATACTGCCTTCTAGCTCAATTCTCAAGGCATAGCTCTGCTGCATTGCCTCATCCAAGCTGCACGTCTCTACACATTCTCCCTTGAATCGTTTCTCAGTGGCGGAAATCTCTCTGATAACGCCTCCAGTGGGCTCTGGCAGGGCTTCTGGGGTTTCCTGCACTTCTGTTAGATTCTCAGCAGTTGCTATAGCAGTAATGTTCTCAGTGGTAACATTCTCTGTTATTTCTGGAGCAACCTCTAGCAATGGCTGCTCTTCCAATATAATCTCTGCTATCAGTTTATCTTCTAGATAGACTCTTGCAATGCCAGTTCCTTCCACTCTGCCAGTTACTTTTACTGCAGTTACGTTCCTTGTTGCTGCATAGGCAGTTGGCTCCCAGTCATATATTGCGCTTGTCGTAAACATCTTTTCTATGCTATCGGTAAAGCTTTCTGTTATTTCTTCCAATACAACTCTTCCAGTTATTTCTTGCTGTTGCATGAACATAAGCATGCCAAGCATTGCTGCTACCAATGTTATTGCTACTAAGGGTGTTATCTCTCGCTGTAGTTTCTCTGTTTGTTCTTTCCTTCTTGCCAGTTCCTGTTCAACGTTCTTTCGCTGCTTCAGGTAGTATTGGATGTTTTCAGTGTAGTAGCTGCTCCATTCCTTATAGTAGTCAATGAGCTGCTCTGTCGTCAATGCCTTTCTCTGCCCTTTCTCCTCAACATGATAGATGCTGCTTCCCTTGCTCTTGAGTTCTTCCCGTAGGTCAATGATTCTCTTAATAGTCTCTTGTCGATACTTGGCAGAGAGTTCTATGTAGTATTGTATCTCTCTTACTCTCCGTTCCCTGTCCGCAGTAGTCTTTTCTCTACTCATGGTTTTTTCATTTCAGGAATCTGATCAGATGATGGAGCCTTGCGTCGAGCACGGGCATACACAGTCCAGATAGTGCGCTCGTTACGCTCTAGGAGGCGAGCGATTTCACTGAACCGCAATTGGTAATGTTCGCGGAGATGTACAACAAGATGCTCAATGACCGTGAATTTGGAGTCTTGCAGATTGGCAAGGGGGAGGAAGAAGTCTGACTCCTCCACCTGTATTGTGCCAACCTGCTTTTGCTTGGCGTGCGTATAAGAGGTGCGAACATTGCGTTCTGATTTTCTCAAGTGCTCGGCGATTTGAGAAAAAGAAAATTCAAGATGCTCTCGAAGGTATTTGACAACAATTTCTGTTGCGCCTAAATCTTTTGTGTCTTTTGTGAAAATAGAGAGAGGAATAACAGGATGCTCTATTGCCTGCAGCGCCTCTTGGAGAACTGCAGGGAATGTTTTGTCAGAAATATGGTACTTTTCTTGTAAGCTACGAACAGTTCCAAGAATTTCAAATAAGGCATGGCCTTTCTTTTGATAATGAGAATATATAGTAGCCAAAACTTTGGGATCGCGGTGCAAGAAATGCGCAAGCTCGTTGTACGATAAGCTGTATGTTTTTCTCAGGTAGGCAACAACGAGTTCTAGAATGGTAAATCGAGCATCAGCAAAGAGAGAACAAGGGAGAGAGAACTGGAAGTCCTCTCTCCCAAACGGCTTTGGATGTTTTTGCTTGGCGTTTCGATAGGTAAGCCAGACATTCTTCTGGCTCTTTTGCAGAATTTGTGCAATGGCAGAGAAGCGAAGATTCAGGCTATCATGGAGGTACTTGACAATCGCTTCAAAAACACTCAGAACATCATTATCAAAGATAGAGAGAGGGATTTCCCTCTTCTCAGCCAGAATAGCTGAAAAGGCTGAAAAGTCCAGGCCCTGCTTTAGAACGGCTTCTAGCTCTTGCTTCAGCGGCTGGAGCTTCTTGCGCTCGAGAACAGAGAGGTTCAGCGCTGCATGTTCGAGAGAGAAGGCATGCTTAGCGGCTTTCGAGCTAGCTCTAGTTCTCTTTTTAGCCTCTTTTCTGTCGCCAAGCAAAATAGTGATAAGTAATTAAGTATTCTATTTAAAAATTTTTTGAAGAAAAATACTAAT
>JACOVN010000004.1 GCA_016177315.1 Candidatus Woesearchaeota archaeon | reverse complement strand
TTTAAGGATTGTGGTAGAGAAAGAGAGAAATAAGGAAAGTATGAGGAAAAAATATTACCCAGAAGAACGTAAAACAATAGTCCTTGCTTCTGGATTCCAGTCTCTCCTTCTCATTCTCCATCTTTTTACCCAAGAGTAACCTTTACCAACATCTAAAAAATGGATCATTTTTGCTTCGGCGAGAAGGTCCAGTTGACGCCCCTCCCCATAAGCCCCAGGACGTTCCTTATAAGGGGGAAGATTCTGCCATCCGAAAACAACCCGAACAAATTCGCGTATAGTAGCTGGATTCTCCTGAAAAGCATGAAAAGTTCTTTGCACTGTATCATAATCTCCCTCTACAACGAGATAATGCAACCCTAGTCTTTCCGCTATATCGCGCGTTGTTTCACCGTAAAGGAATAGACGGCCTCTTTCCCTACCCAGATTTCTCAATTCAACAAAAATACGGTGATGTTTGCTAAAATAAGAATCTGTTCCAAAATGGGATAGCAAATGATTGTGCATTATAGTATATTCGTCATAAACACCAAATGGAAAATATCTTTCTCCAAAGGAAGCCCATGCCCCTTGAAATATTTCTAAATATCCTTTACCATTTTGTTTTAGATGTTCCCATGCTATAACCAAAGAATCAAGATCTTTGACCATTTTTAATGATTATGGTACTTAATCTATATCAAATATATTTTTTATCTTCTTCTCTCCTCATAAACTCGCTTCGCCCCCCACCCCAGCACGGAAGCAACAACCAGAATCGCAAGTACTAGCAGAATAACCATCCACATGCTTTCCCTTCCATCCAGTTTCCTTGCAGTGAAGAGCGTGGAAACTCGTGGAATAAATGTGTCTCTGCCAGAGGTAAACCGCACTTCAATAGCCTCTTCCTTTTCCTCTTCCTCTTCTCCTTCTCTTGGCACTCTCTCCTCTTCCATACCGCACCGCTGAACCACCAAGGGAAGAGACGCTGTCACAACATCTCTTCTATTGTTATACAACGCAGTAATCTGAATTACATAGGTACCTTCTCTTGCTCGGGTTGCATCTATCGGGAATCTCCGAATAATTTCAAAGTTATTGTCATCCTCATCATCCGAAAGCTCAAAGCTATCCGTTTGTCTCAAGCCCAATGCCATATTGGAAATCTCCAAAACAACATCCTCCTCATCCTCACCAATGTCTCGCAAGCCCACTTCTAGATTGGTAAACCGATCGCAGGAAACAATGCCTTGCTCCAGCCTTGCGATGAAAATCTCCACTTCATGGTCTTCTTTATCCACCTCAATGCTTTCCTCTCTATTTTCTGCAAAGAACTTCTGGCTGGAGTCATCCTCATTCACCGCTTCTACCTTTACAACCACGGTAAATTCATCCCCATCATCTACATCAAAAGGCATTCTGAAGGTGAAAGTCCGTTCATCATCCTCTCCTGCAGCAAGGTCATCAATCTCTACATCCTCCTCCAAATCATCTCCATCATCATCATCCAGCGTATCGCTTCCATCGAGGAAGAATACCGTAATCTCAACATCTTCCAAATCAATATCTCTTGCCCTGTTCTCTACCTCAACCTCTACTTCAAATAATTGTCCAGGTTTAATTCTCCTATCGGAATCATCCGAGTGTACTTCTACATCGGTGATGATCAAAATGCCCTGCACATTTGCAGATAAGGTTAGAGTTCTGGAAATGCTATCTCCACTAATCGTGAGCAATCCCTCGATAATGCCAGAATCCACTTTCGCAGGGGCTCCGACAGTAACGGTAATAGTTTTCGATCCTCCTACTGGAATATCAATATTGTCACTTTGGCTGAAGGCAAGGCTCAAGGCATCTCCATCATCATCCGCAAAATCTATTGGAGTAAAGGAGATGCTCAAATCATTCAGATCCTCATTGCCGGTATTCGTTATGGTAAAGGTTGTGGTTGCATTCGCTTCCATGTCTATGGATACAGAAACTTTGGTTGGCAGGCCGATGCTCTTCGTTGGATTGACCGTTACCTGCATTGGAATGGAAATGGTTGGATTCCAGCTCACATCAACATTTCCATTGTACACGCCAGAAGCAGTTCCTGCTGGAACAGTAAAGGAATAGCTGATTTGCTGCTGCGCAAATGCTGGAATGTTCTCTGTCTTAGCAATGAAATTCTGGGCAAAGGGTAAGGTTCCAGTAATGGTTGCTCCAATAGCCGCATTCCTTTCGTTCTTTACCGTAACGCTTCCTGAGACAGTTTGGCCTGCATCAGAAGTATGCAGCAATGTTCCTGCACCCACTCTACTTAAACCAAGACCATTGGACAAAACTTCAATGGTTACTGCAACATTGTCCTGGGCAGTTCCGCCTATGGCAGTTATTGTGCCAGTGTAATTTCCAGTAGAGGTATTGCTGATATTGGCAGTGAAAATAACCGTATCAACCTCTCCAGGCAGGAAATTCTGGATGTTGTTGGGCAATTCTACCTGCAACGCTCCACCTGGGCCTTGCAATAGTCCTCCTGTAAACGTTATAGTGAGGGTGGTATCTCCTGTATTTTCCACATCGAATAAGCCAGCAACAATGCCTCCATTGCCGCTTACTATAACACTATTTTCCAGAATATTCAGGCTGTCTGCTGCAAGAACATTCCAACTAGCCAAAATAGTCAAGATAAGGAGTAAGAGTCCGAATATTGCCTTCTTCTTCATAGTTTTGTCTCAACCTCAAAAAGCCCTTTCCAGCCCCCTAAAGCCCTAAAAACACCAACAAAAGCTTTTGTTATTGTCAAATAACGACATTTGCTATATAAAAATTTAGATACTGGAGAATATATATTAAAAGAAAGAAAACACCATGGATTGTCGTTACAATATTTTATTAACTTAAAAGTGGTTATAATAGAAAGAATTATAAAGACAGAATATTCTTCCGTCTCGGGGGATGGTGGAACTATGACCGTCATTAGTGTCATGAAGTTTAATGAAAAGGAAGGTGCCATGATTGCCGACGAGCAGGCTACCTATGGGGGCAGGAAGGCAGAAGGCGCCGCAAAAATCGATGAATTATCGAATGGCGGAAAGGTTGCTGGCGTTATGGGCGGTTCTGGCAGTGCGGATGTTCTTCGAGACGTTAGTATGCAAACGGTAAAGGCAATCCGAGAAAATGCCTCCAACACACAGGATGGAAAGTCTTTAGCAAATGTCCTAGGGCTCGTTATGGCACAGGTGAAGCGGCAGTACATCGATGGATATTTGCTGGCCGAATTTGGATTACGGGAAGCAGATTTTCAGAGCGGGCACAGAACAATGCCGGACGGAGCTAGAGTTTCTCTGGATCAATCCATCATGCAAAGATATCAGCGAATACTCGATGGTCATGATCAGGCCGCCAACCAGTTCTTGGATAATGGAATTTTACTCTTGACGTATGACTCAGGAGGAGTTCAATTGTATGCGGCATCCATGGCCTTAGCCAATGCGTGGCCCATTTCAGGCCAGTATCGCTGCATTGGAAGTGGGACAGACATGGCTGATGGGGAATTGGGCGCTTTCCTAGAAACGCTTCCACGGGAGAAGAGGGAACATATCGATATCATCGATGGTATTACAGCATTGCTCTCCGCAACAGAAAGAGCTAGCGCAAGAAATATTGGTGTTGGAGGTATTCCGATCATTCGGATTGTAAGAGAAGGTAAACTTATCAAACCAGGCGAAGACCAGTCAAAATTGGCAGCAGAAATAGTAAAGGCAACAAAAAAGGGTTATGTAAGTAAGGAATTCCAAAGAGAGGCCCTGGAAGGATTGATATATACGGCGGGAGATGTGGCTGCTTTTGAAGAATCTATGTGGAGGGAAGCCGGAGATAATAGAACAAAGCTTGATCGTATGCTTCGAGGCTATAGGAGCGTATAATCCTATCTCTCTATTCTATTTTTTCTCATTCCGAAACCATTAAATATCTCCTGCATCTTTCTTTTTTGCATGAAAAAAGAGCTCTTCCCGATATTCTTATTGTTTCTTTTCCTCTTTCTTGCGTTTCCAGAGCAAAGGATTGTTGTACGGTATCGGTGCTTGGATGGCAGCATCACGAACGATGTATCGTTATGCCCTCAGGGAAAAGGAGAAGAAGAGGCTCCAGGAGCAATTATTGTTATCAAGAGCCAGAGCAATGGAGAACATTCCCTGGCAGACGTTCTCCCTGACCCCATTCCAGAAGTTCCAGAGCGGCAGGCAAAGCTGATAAAGCACATCGAGAGAATCTCTGACAGCGAGCAGCCCAAGTATGACCCTTCTGTCGACGGCAATGTCGTTGCCTGGGTAGAGTTTAATGGAAAAGATACAGACATTCATCTGAAACTGCTGAATTCCAATAGACTGCGGAAAATAGCTTCCAGCGATTTTGACGAGCACAGTCCAAGAGTCGCAGGAAATGAGGTGGTGTATGTGGAGGATGTGACACCATTGAAACCCAAGCAGCGGCAGAATGACCTTATGCTGTACGACGTCCTTTTAGATGAAGACATGAATCTGGTTTGTATCGATGGCAGGAAAACTTTGATTGACTTCCAGGATGACTATGTTCTCTATACCGAGAGCTTCCTGGAGCAGAACAGAGTGATGGATATCTCCCTTTTGCGGGATTGGAACTGTGAGCAGCCGAAATTTGTGAAGATTCCAGAGGGAGAAAAGCCCATCAAGGTCATTACGCGAAATTACCTCCTGGTAGCCCCAAAATCTGCCAGGGAATGCAGAATTCTGGATTTAGGAACGCAGGAAATCCATAGTCTGAACCTGCCTTGCCTGGATATTGACGAGAAATTAGCGGTTAATGATCGGCAGTACTTCGACTGGAAAAACTTCAGTACCGTATACCAGTACCGGAATGTTTTGGAAGAGGCAACAGACTACCCCGGCTATGCAGCGGATTATCAACGATTTGTCCTCACCGATAATCATTTCATCGTTCTCCAGCTGCCGGACATCAAGGTTTCTAGCATCACGTATGAACGGCCAGAGTATGATCTGGTGCTCTACGATGTGAAGAATAAAGAAGCCGTTCCTATCACTAAGACCATGAAACGGAAAGAAGAATTGATCCACGGCACTTCCTACTGGCATGACTTTGATTTCTCGGATGAAATCCTTGTTTGGGTGGATATTCGAGAGGATGAGAACAAGCCAGAGCTCTATGTGGCAAAGTTCGGGTATGGGTAGGTTCATTTTCTTAATTCTTTTTCA
>JACOVN010000031.1 GCA_016177315.1 Candidatus Woesearchaeota archaeon | reverse complement strand
TCCATGCAGTAAAATACTGCCTCACTACTTCTTCTGGGGATGGTTGGATATATGTTTCTTCCTGAAATTGCTTCTTTGTGGTATTGATAAAAATAATGCCTGCAATGAGTATCAAAAATAAAATCAAGAGACCTCCATACAAAATCCTTTTGTTGGTATGGGATTCTTCCATTTTCCTTTCATGGCTCTTGCCCTGTTGCTGGATTGCTTCTTTGCTTTCTTGGGTCAATAACTTCATTCTTCTCCAAATCCTTATACATACCTAATACACCTGGGTTGCGCATGACAAACCAACCATCCCCCTCAATGCTCCCAACCCCTTTCCATGCCTGCAGGAAAGCTGGATAGGAGTTTGCCTCTGGCGATACCAGGATGATGGGGACGCTTGTTATACTGTACTTGGCAATCTGCTCCTTGCCTTCAGGAGAGCTGATATCATACGTATTTTCTGATGTTATTACCATTCCCAATCTTGCCAGGATTTGCTTATTCACAATAACATCGAAGCAAGTTGTACACGAAGCATCCTCGAGCATGATGAGCTCCACAAAACCGACGATTTTGTTCTCTTTTACGTCTCTATAGGGCGGGAGTAGGGTATGGATAGCGTAGAATCCCTCTTTCTCCGTTATATCGAGTTGCGATAATTGCTGTTGTATCGGCTCATAATAATCAATTTCTTTGGAGATGAGCAAGGCGGGGATACGCTGAATGCCAAAGGCTTGAATGAGGCTTTGCCCTTCCTTACTAGTGTATTCCACTGAACGCTCATCACGGATGCTTACTTCCTGCCCTTTCAAAGTCTCAGCAACCTGAGATAAGCTGCTGCAGAGCTCGCACGAAGAATCAACTACCTGGATCAGGGAGACTCTCCCAACAACTCTGGATGATTGTAGATCATAATAAAGAGGTTTCAGAGCAGTGTAAACGACAGTATTCTCTTTTATTTCACCGATATTTTCAAAATATCGGTTGAGTTGTTCAGACTTATTGATTTCCCCTTGGATCAGCATCGTTGGCAATTTTTTTATGGCATATTTTCTGATGAGCTCCTTTGCTTCTGGAGCATCCAATGCCATTGCAGTCTCTTTTGTTATATTGACATTCTGCTTCTTTAGTTCTGCCATGGCTGCTTCGATGTCGTAGCAATCATCACAGTTTGGTACACCAATTTTTGTAACTTCCAGCACTGCAGGCCTGAGCTGCTCTTGTATGATCTCCTGCGCTTCTTTCCATTTTTCGCCTCTTGTCTGCAGTACAAAGACATTAACCAGGGAGAAAATGACTGCAAGCGCTACGAGTATATACAAATACCTACCGAGCAGAAGTTTTTTTCCCATAGTACTGCCTTTTTTCCCTCTTCACGATGCTTTCAACAACCACCAACCATGGATGGTATATTCTGCAGGCTTGGAGCAGATGGGCTGCCAACTCCGCCACCAGGGCTTGCTACTGGTACTGGTGCAGATGCTCTTGCCGTTGGAGTTGCGATGATTTGCTCATTGCCCAAACGGACTAACTGGATAGTCTGAATCGCTGTCGTGAGCACTAATACTCCAATCAGCACTGTCATCAAGATTTCCTTTCTGTCCATTCTCTCTCTTCCTTCCATGTTCCTCCCTCCTGTTTCAGGCATTTTGCGCTTCAAGGATAATCCTCTCAATGGTGCCCTTTGGGTACCAGAGCGCATACCACCGCGCCATTTCTCCATAAATCTCCTCATCGGAATAGTTGCTCCCATAATTCTTGATGAACCATTTTGCCATTCCTTGCGCAGCAGCTGCATGCGCACAACCGCATCTCGTAATAATGGTGGGATTTTGCGGAGAGCCGCAGCAGTAATCGCAGGTAAAGGCATTCGCTATCCTATTCCACCGTTCCTGCTCCCCTGGGCTTAAGGGCAAGGAACGGTAGGTTGCCCATCTATTCTGCGCTGCGATGGGGTCGTCAAAGGTTACCCCTGCTTCAGGCCCATACAATGGAGTACCACTCGGAACAACATTATTCAGCAAATCCTGTACTGCCTCCCCTGCTGTTGGCCTCATCGCTAATTCGCTAATCGTTGGCAGAGGCTTTACTCTTGTTTTGTATCCCGGAATGACTGGTTGTTCGCCAGTAGCAAGCGGCATGGGCTTCAGCGTTATCTTAGGGCCGTATTCCCATTTTCCTATTGTGGCGGTGCCACCAGCTCCGATAGCGACTGAGGCAAAAACTTTTGGTATCAACAGCTGATTGACAAAGAGCAGAAGGACTAATACCGCAACAGCACCAAAAAGGGCATTGCTCCGAAACAATAATGGTTCGTGTTTTGCATGCTTCCTGCTTCTCGGTTTTGCTGGCGCACAAAGGGTACATGTTCTTGTGTAGATGCTATCTGTCTTGAGAAACACTGCAAGCCCCAATAAACCTACCGATACCATTTTTAATATGCCTAAATAGGGCGTTAATGGTCCGAGAGGTATATTGAGTAACGTACTCCCTAATCCGACAATCCCTATGCTCTGGCAGACAGGGCAAATAGCAGAGAGAATCCCTGTAAAGCCCACTCCAATATTGCCTGTGGCCGAATGGGAGGAAAAGGCATTGTTTCTTTCGTATTTAAAGAGGACTAGGAATAGTGCAGATAAACCCACTACTGCTAAAACAAATGCGTAGTCAGAAAAGCCAATGGCAGAGAGCCGATTAATACCAAACCCTAAAATAGGTATTTTCCAAAACCCATAGAGAAAGGTATAAACGACCAAAAGGATGAGCGCAGTTACAATAAAACTCTTTTTATACGTCCGCTCTTTCAGGATCAACGCTATATTTTGCAGGCGGCCCTGCATTTCTTTTCCTTCTTTCTTTTCTCCCATATTTTTCTCCCCCTAGCATCCTCTTTGTTTATGGAGTATCATGGCTCGCATGTTCCTTTGCCTGTGTCGCGTAATGCTGGTGCATATCTGTATCTTCGTCATGCCCGCAAGAACTGGAAGTGTCCCAGAGCTCTGCAATTTTATGCTCATCCCAGCCATAATCTACAATCAATTTCTTTGCCAATCCGGACATCACGTACCATTTCCAGCACTTGCAGCAGCAAGGCCCTCCATGGTGGGACATTTTTATTGCAGCATCGTACAGCTGCTGCTGGGCAGGAGATAAGACAATTTGATTATCTAACGCAATGAGCTTCTGCGCTTGCTCAACAGGAACATCATAAGGGTCTCTTGGAATAATGTCCAGATTGCCATTTTCCCTGATGAAACGATCTAACGCTTCTAGCTGCAACCGATAGGACTCTGCGCTTTTCAACGCTCCACAGCATTGCCCACCCATATTTGGAGATGCAGGATCCATCTGCATAATTTTCGCAGGTCCAAAACAGCCAATCGTCAATTGGTCTAACTCAACAACTCTTGGATCTACAGGCTTTGTCAATTGATCGCTCTGCTGAAAGTAGAGGGATTTTGCTTGTGGAGAGAGGGAATTATAGACAGCCAGAATTTCTTCGCTTGCTCCTCCAGAGGCAGGATGCTGCATATTGGGCATTTGCATCATTCCTTGCATAGAACCTTGCCTATCAGCACTCTGCACGTTTCCAAAATACACGATAACGAATACAGCAGCAAGCACGAGCACTGCTATGAAGATATTGTTTTTCGAATCCATCCTTCTATCACCATGCAGAGAAACTGCAACCCTTTAAATATTTTACCTGAAACTAGTTTCATGCCCGTTTTTGCCTTTTCCAGAGGGTAAAGAGAATACCAAGGAGTACGATGGTTAGGAAGAGTAGAGAGACATTCCTCTCTCTGCCGACAACCGTTATTGGAAACACAGCCTCCTTACCATTTTCCAGCCTTACCAGTATTTCATAGGCACCATGCTCCGGAAAGGTGTAAAGAAAGAATACCGGTCCCGTCTTTTTGACGTAAAAATCTCCTGATGCAAAGAAAATTTTCTGGTCCTTTGCAATCCGTATGGAGAATTTACCTTCCATTGGCATTTCTGTGCTGGTATCGTGTGCAGAAATGCTAAAGGTTAGGGGTCTTCCTTCCTCGAACAGCAAGGGTTCCCTACCCAGCTCGAACCGTATCCCATTAACCGTTTGTTCCTGATAGTTCCCAACACCATTTGCTGTAATTGTTGTAAGAGAGAGTAGAAAAATAAGAAGTAAAATTCCTTTCTGTTTCATTTCAGCACCACGATGTTCGTCATGCCCTTTCTTTTTCTCTCTAAAACACCTTTTGCCTCCAATTTATGTAAGATTCTTGTTACCTTCACTTTCGATAGGCCGCTCTTTTCCACCAAAGCACTCTGATAGCAAGGGGTTCCTGATACTTTGATAAGCTGATAAATCTGTTGCTCTTCCGTTGTCAGGCCAGTAGGTTCTTTTCTTTTCATTATCGCTTTTTTCTGGAAGAGGAAGAGTCCAAATCCAGCAAGGGAAAGCATTAAACTGATTGCCAACAGAAGGCTAAACACCCAGGAGTAGGAGTGATCCATGAATGGACAAGCCTCTGCAGTGCAAACCTCCTCATATTGCTGGCATGCTGCTTCACAGAACTGTAAATTTCTCTGATCGAGTTCTGCTTTGTAGAGTAGGAGGAGAACAAACACGAGCAAAGCGCCAATCCCGAACCCCAAGCCGAGAAATTTTTGATTCGTCATGCTCTCATCACAACCCAAACGTCTCCTGGAATTCCTTCATCTTCTTGAACTGTGCAATGAAAGAATGTCCCTTATCTGTCAAAAGTAGATAATTGGTTTGTTTCTCTTTCACTTCCTTCACCATCTCCTTTGCAACGAGCTCATCCAAATAGCCTTTCAGCAATTTGTGGGAGAGGTTTGCCTTGTACATCAAATGCGTTGGCTTAATTTTTCCTCCCTTCTCCTGGATGGAAAGGAGCATGTCATTCACGATGTCCAGCTTGGAACGCCTTTTCATTCCCTCCTCCCTTTCCCCTGCTTTTCACCTTCTCCTTAAGACTAAGTGGTAATATTCATAGAGCAAAATCAGAAAGCCCAGCAACTGGAAGGATTCTCCCAGCACGTAGAGCTTGGAATTCAGGAAAATGAAGATGAATGCCAGTTGGCTGATAAGGATACAGCTAAACGCTGCCACCAGAGACCTGCTCTTTCCCTGTCCTTGCCGAGAGCGCTGGTAGTAAAACCCTACAATATACATCAGGAGCAGAGCTGCGGTCATGTGGAATATGAAATAGGCATAGCCGCTGAAGAGAGTGGTGATGACGATGAAGTAGACAATCAACACGATATGGCTTCTTTCCCTCGACTGGCTCAGGAGGAGGTATATGCCTGCAAGCCCAAGAAGCATGAAGATGCGGTACGAGAAAAGGCCAAAAATGCTAAAGATGGGTAATGCATGCAGGGCGTACTTCGTGACCGTTACAATGCCCCCCACTTCCTGCATTTTCTGATATAACACCACATTAGTGAGAATCTTACAGAGATAGGCAATGGAAATCGCAAGGAAGGACAATCCAAAGTATTTGTGCCGATTTTCCTTCGTGAAACTGTAAATTCTCAGGCTGTAGAGTGCAATGGCAGCTGTAACGATGACAGAAACTACTTCAAATGCAGAATCGATATTGTAGAACCAGGTAGGATGTAAGAGGAATTGCATCATGGAGGAGAATATTGCTCGATTTATTTAAAAATCTTGTGCAACACGGCGCTGGTATGCACCTATCACTGTTTTGCATGCGTTGTGTTTACGATATCGACAACAGCATACCGCAACCTTAAGGTTGCGGATATAAAACCATCCACTTCCACTTTGGTATGCTGTTGTCGGATGACCTCCCTGCACCATACGCGCATATTTCCAAATTTTTACAAGATACTGCATCCTTCAGGGTGCAGAGGAGGTCATATTGTTACCGAAGAAAAATAACATTGTATGCGAGCATCATGAATCAGCACTGTGCAAAAATATTTTCAAAGTGCACGAAATTGCCGCAAAAAACCGAAACATTTTTATATAATAAACCAAATAAGTAAGATATTGCATGCTACACGCACTGCAAAAAAATTTTGCGAGGTGAAACAAGTGGCACGAAGAAGAAGACGAGCAACAGCAGCCAGAAGTAGGCGAGCTACACGAAGACGAAGACGAACAGCAAAGGCTACTACTTCCAGACGAAGAAGAAGGAGAAGGTAAGCAGCTGTTTTTTTTGAGAGGCTTTTTTGGCCCCTCAGCTTCTCTGAGGGGTGATACTTTTTTCTGGGAATTTTTTTTAGAAATCTAACAGTGTCGGTTGTCCTCTTTCAGCTTTGGAAGTTTTTCTTTCTATAGCGGTTTTATCTTCTATTGGTATAACCAGCGGCACCCCATACACCCCATCGTATCCTCCTTTTATTGGCACTTTCCCTTCTCTATTCTGGAGAATTACGTCCACGATGGGCTCCTGGGTAACCTTCCTCAACTCCTGAGAAGAGGCTTCGAGCAATACTCTCAATTCATTACCAAATGCCTCTACAATCTTAAAATACTCTGCCAAAACCCGTTTTGTGGCTATTCCAGCATTGAAAAGCTGGGCAAGAAGTTCTGTCAAAGGAATCAGGGTTTTGAATGGTTTCGCATGTTTTGGCCTATAACCGAGTTCTCGATCTGCTAGGGCTTCTACCCTTTGTTCCACCCCTACTGTCAAAGGCTTTTTGCACTTCGGGCAAATATTCTTGTGCTGCAAAGCCTCTTTTGGTTCCATGCAGACATTGCAATTTCTGTGGCCAGTCAAGTGGTATTTGCCAAACAAAGGAGAGACTTCCATTGTTTCTGCTAAACCCTCTCCTGTTCTCAAGGCATGCACGATGGTATCGTATTGCAGTTTTGTATCAAACACGGTTGCTTCTCTGCCTAATCTCCACGGCCAGAAGGAATGGCTGTCTGAGAAAGAGACAATCTGAAACTTATCCAATTGGCTTAACCGCCAATTCATGGCAGGATTGCTACTCAATCCAGTTTCCAATGCATGAATATGCTTTGTTTGATCTCCAAAGCACTCCTGCACAGCATCAAAGCCAGAGTTGGAGCCAAACAGAGAAAACCACGGAGTCCAGATATGGGCAGGAATGATTTCAATGCTCTCATCAATCTCTTTCATCAGTTCTACAAATTCTATACAGGAAATGCCGAAAATAGGCCTTCCGTCATAATCCAGCCTCCCATTTTTCCCCAAAATGTCAGTAATTTGATCCACCATTTCAAAATTCTTTGCCAGGACAATATTGTGGATTCTTCTGCCTTTTCCACCTTGTGAGTAAATGAAGGACAGTTCCGTAGAAAGCAAAAAGGGAAATCCCCTCTTTGTTCGTAGAATACCAGAGCCATCCTCCACAAGCTTTGTTTTTAATTCCTTGATCCACTTCGGATGGGTAAAATCTCCAGTGCCCAGCAGGGAAATCCCCTTGATTCTGGCAAATTTCTCCAGGTTCTGCAAATCCAGCTTTGCCGAGCACGCACGGGAATACTTAGAATGTATGTGCAGGTCTGCGATGATTGCCATGATCCCCCATGCAGCAAAGGCAGCGGTGTATAAAAAGTTTGTTTCTGCTCATCAGGCAGGGCAAGGCCACAACGTTCGGCCGAGCGAGCACCATCTCGCCCAGGCTAATAATTTTCAATATGGTAAAGAATATTATGTTGTCTCTTTAAAGTAATAAAAATAGAAAGATTTATATACTAGTTATACTATTGTAATGCCAATATGAGACTGAAAGCATTTTACCATGGAACCCTGAAGCCTATGTTGCAAGGTACTGAGGAATACGGTGCTAGAGAGGTGCAAAACGCATGGCTCTGGGCGAAAGTAGGGCAATTTCTTGCAGGCGACAAAATTGATTGGGCGGCATTCCGTGCACCAGCTCTGCAAATTTTAGATAATGAGCGGATTGAGGCAACGTACGTTGATGTTTCGGGAAGAATGAAGCTAGAGTTGAGTCCTGGGGAATTCCAAAGGGAACTTTTTAATCTAGAGATGGCAGCAGGAAGTAGAACAGTTGGTCAGTATGCCAGACAAGATTTAGGAGGCATGGTAGAACGACTCGATAGAACTGGTGTTGACTTTCTCACCAATCACCCAACATACACTCCATCCATAAGACCAGTAACACCTTTTGACTATTCGTCTCAGGACCTACTGGGATTTAGAGAGGAGAAGCCGACCATGGTGCTCTCACCACATAGACCACAACATCAACTGTTTTATCCACTCCCCAAAGACATCGCTGCAGTGGTTGAGTTATTCCTGAAAGAACTAAGGAGAGAATGAGCAACTATGCTCCATTCCTTTCGCATTCTAACCACACTGTGCTATCCCAATGAATTGTTCTTGCCAGCTTCCAAGAGTGAAGGATTAGCATGGTTAGCTGTAATCTATAAAAAGCTCGGCAATGTTTGAAGTATCAATTTTACCTTGAGAAGGCATTCGATTGTCTGACAGAGCAGGGAGAAATGCCAGAGTTCTATTTTGCAAACACAAGGAAGCACAATGGCAATGTGCCATTTGGCATGGGGCAGAAGAGGGGGCAGATTATATAAAGATTGTCTGCTTCTTCCTGTTTAGGGTATAAGCGTTAATTCACCATTAAATAGTAATAAAAATAGAAACATTTAAATAGAGGCATTCTCCCTTAGGGAGTAACATGCCTACAAAGGCCATATTCACTACACAGCCCATATCCGTACTGGATGCTGTAGGAACGCTGGTGCATATTCCTGCTTGGGAAGGCCTGAAGCAAACCGACCCTAAAGTCAAGAAAGCCTGGGAAGGATACCAGCAGGACCCTAGTAAACGACGTGAGTATGCAGCACTCTTAGAAACGTATATTCTTGAAGAAAAAGTGCAGGCAGTTGCATTTCCGGATGTCAAGCCTGCTTTGGAGACCTTGTTGAGCAGAGGCCAGCTTGGAGTTTTCTCTAATCATGCGTATGGTCCTTTAGGGGTTATGCTTGCGCAGGCAGAGCTGAGAGATTTTTTCTGTAACGAGCAGATCGTATCTACCGTGGACCATTTCCACGGCATTTCGAAGCGAGATCCCAAGGCCTTCCGTTTCCTGGATTGCTTTTTCCGGGATATGGGCTTTCGCATGCAAGCCTATACTGATGATATAGAAGCAGTGGCGCAAGCTGCTGCAGAAGCAGTGCGCAGTGGTGTGCCTTATCCGTTTGCTGTTTACCATTTGGTGAGAGGCTCTGGATTGCAGGCTCCAAAACAGCAGAGCGGCTATATTCGCATTGCATCTTTGCACGATATGCTAACGCTACAGGAGGGAACAGCATGATCGAAGATGGCTTACAGGGAGTTATGGAAGGCATTGCTACCCATGGAAAAACGCTGCATGAAATTACAACGTTAGATATCCCCCATCCTCACATTGTGAAGGATCTCTCCTTACTGGTGCTCGGAGTAAAACCGGCCATCCTGTTCTATCTCTTGCATCAAGATTATGCTGTTGCTCCTCCAAGCATGAATCCTCATGAACCAGATGTGGAGCCAGAAATTCCTCCGCAAGTCAGGGGTTATCTCTGGCGATTGTTTCAAGAAAAAGGTTTCTTTGGCCAGGAATTTGTTTTAGAAAACCATGCTGGCATTCGCTATGCTGTTGCACAAGAAAGGGATATGTTGCTCGAGGTGCTCCAGAACGGAGTAGGCAATGGTAAGAGCATTGCTTGTCTTGGCTTGCCAGAGGACAGCATTCCATTCAATCCAACGAGTCAGGATCATATCAATGCTCTGCAGAGCTTTTTTGAGCATTTGCCGGAGAACCATGGCCATCTTCCCCATGAGATGCTTCCGCAGCGATACTGGTACATGGATTTTCTTCCCAAGCAAGGAAGATACTTTATTACTCGAGATCATCAGTGTTGGGAATATGATGAAGCAATATTGACCAAGCCGCAGCTTGCCTATCTTGCACGCATGGAATCCATTGTGCAGATGCTGGATGCAAAGCTTCCTCGCCAGATGGGAGCAAAGCCATTGCACGATCGCATTGTGGAACATGGGAGAAAGGCTTATGGTTGTTCTGCTCCAACTGTCCGACCATCTGCATAATATCCTGTAAAGTAAACTTCTCAAGTTTACACTTACTCTCTGCCGCCCTATTTGCTGTTTTCGGCTTGGTTTGCAAAGCAAACTTAATTTTTCTCCCCCTTCGGAACCGAGGGGGAGAAAAATTAACCCCGAGCTATGCTCGGGACAAGCCGAATCCTCCGACATGCCTTCAATCGCAATTTTCAAGAACTGCAATTGTTCACTTGGAAACTTTACTTAAC
>JACOVN010000001.1 GCA_016177315.1 Candidatus Woesearchaeota archaeon | reverse complement strand
GTGCGGGTTAATAGCGTAGGTGAGGGCATACTAAAGGTGGAAGAAGATGGTAAAGGATAAGCAATCTGAAAAACCATACACACCGCCAGGAGAGTTCTACACAGATGGTGATGTTATGGGGAAAACAATGGCCCGAGCCATCAGAAACAAGGAATGGGGAAAGTTAGAGACACTCCTTGTTGAGGCTCGGTATGAGGTATACCGGAGAATCCGCCATCATGATTATGCAGGGCTACTGAATCTCACACAATGTTTGGCTATTTATGCTTTTGGCGCGTTGGGGCACTGCACTGCGGAAGAAGGATTAGATAGGCTGGTAGAAGCAACACAGACGCTACCAGCAGAAGAGAGAGAAAGGATGATTTATGTCGCAACAAGCTTATCAGACATATATGAGCTTAAGACCATTTTCCCGCCTTTTCCGCACAATAATGAAGGAGTGAGGAGCGTTGCGTCCTCACCGCAAAAAGTGTGGATTTTAGGTTACTTACGAAATGGTTCTGTATCAGATTTTCGATCCTTAGGAGAGGCGTATATGAAAAGGTTCCCTAAAGAAACTCCATACTCGTTGAAACAACACATTAGAGATTTGGAATCAGGAGTGCAGGGAATGGGTGTCCTCGATGTAAAAAGGGTCGGAACTCCTCGAATGAAACCAAGAGTGTTTATAGAGAATATCGGTAGAGGGGGATTCTTGTTTGAGCATATCGCCGCGTTATACACTGCTCTTGGTTTATCCTTCCCTCATGGGGATCAAGATAGATTGCAACAATCTGAAGAAAAGATGAAAGAAAGAGGCAAGGAAGGAATACTACCATGTCTGTAACAGGGGTTTTATGGTATCTCTGCGGTGGGGATGTTCTACAAAAGGCATGGGAAAGAGAAGATGCGTTAAAGCATCCTGCAGAAGAAAAGGCAGGCCACCCATTACTTCCCTTAGAGTGTGGCCTCGAAACCATGGTTGAGATCTATGCTTTAAGAGCAAGGACAATGGTTCAGTATTCCCTCACTGTCTGGGCTCGCATAACGGGAATAGAGTATGTGTATAGAACCATCATGCAAAGAAGATAGATGCCTGTTCAATAAATAAACGTACTCAGCTTCATGCTCTTCCCATCATCCAACCGAGTAATTTCTATCTGTTCTAAAAGCATTTGCTTCATCATCATCTGCAATTCATCAACCTTTATGCTTAATTTCTCGAGCTTCTCTTCTAGTTCTAGGAGATATTCATAATTCGCCTGGATCTCATCCGTACTCTCATTGATGGCCTGCAAGTGCTCCTCCATCTCCTCCTTGACAGCAGAAAAAGCTTTGCGAACATGTTGATCCATCTGAACAATATTCTGAGAGAGCATACTCTCTGCGCTTCCTTTCCACATACTTTCACCCCCAAGAATCAAAATTTCTGATTACCTGAATTTATAAATTTTGTGGTGATGGATTTATTACAATAGAAAGCATAGAAATAAATATCTCACTGCTTTTCTCTTCCTTATGGTGCCTTTGGTAAATTCCAAGTCCAGGTTAGCTATCCTTTTATCTCAACTGAAGGATTTCTCCAACCCAGATGCTAAGATAGAACAATATCCGATGGATTCAGAGATTGGTGCTGAAATGCTCTGGAATGCCTATTTTCTTGGAGACATTGAAGGAAAAATTATTGGGGATTTAGGCTGCGGAACAGGAATTCTCGGCATTGGTGCGCTGTTGCTGGGAGCAAAAGTAGTCTACATGGTAGATATTGATCCAGAAGCAGTAAGCATTTGCAAGGAAAATCTAGAGCAGGTTCCGGAGAAAGAGAAAGGGATGCTATTCAATATGCCAATCAGCGATTTTCGGAAAAATGTAGAGACAGTTATCCAGAATCCTCCTTTTGGGACAAAGGAGAAGCATGCGGATAGGGAATTCTTGCTTAAGGCATTCTCTCTCGCAAAGGTTGTGTATTCCTTTCACAAGGCAACCAGCAGGGGATTCGTTGAGAAGATAAGCCAAGAGCATGGCTTTGCCATCACCCATTACTGCGAATTCAAGTTTCCCATTAAAGCCAGCATGCTCTTCCATACCAAGCCTATCTTCAAAACAAAAGTTGGCTGCTGGAGAATGGAAAGGAGACAGTAAATACTTTCTTCAAAAGAAAAGGAAGAAAGGGAAAAGTTTAGGTAGTCTATGGATAATTGTCGCGATTTACTGGCTATCTTCGAGGAATCGCTCCTGCAGCGCAGCCCGGCCTAAACCCGTTCTATCCTCTCTGGTTTCCCCTCTGGTTTCCGGGAATCTATCGTAAACAACAAGGCCTCTTCCTGGCCCCCGCTGCAACCAGACATCTCGTGCCCATATATCTGCACTGACTACACCCTCGGGCATTCTTCTGGTTACCAATTCGTCCTGGATATATCCACCGCTTCGCGTGAGGAACTGGAGCCGCGCACCCTCATCAGACCGCAATGCTCCTTCTCCCATCAGTCCTCTCAATTCATTGAAGGAAATTCCAGGTTGAGAGAGGAGGTATCTTCTCCTAATCCAGGCATTGGATCCCATCTCTCGCAATCCAGTCTGTCGCTCAAACTCGGTGAGGTAGATTGGCCTGGTGTCCAGGTAATCCATGCTCTCTACGGTTTCAATGGGGAATCTTGATGTTCGGACATTATACCGAGGCGCCCATCTGCCCCCCTTTCTCATGTAGTACATTTGCATTAATGTTGATCTTCTGCTCCGGAAGCTTCCCATGCTCCGTTCCCGCATCATGGCAGTATCGCCCAATTCTGTTGCAATACCGGCAAATCCTTCACCCTTCAGGACTCTCGGAGTTCCATAAGGAGAAAGCAACGGTGAGCCACTTTCTAAGTCATACCCATATCGCCATGCATATCGAGGATCGAGGATACGTTGGGCCCCTATAACTGCTGGGGTTGCCAAGTCTCCTGCGTTGACCTCCAGGTTATTGACATCTAAGATCCTCTGCGCCTGTGGCCGAGGATTGGCAAAGAACCAATTCCGATACTCATCGTTGAGCACTCGCTGGTAGCCAAGAATATTCGATTCTGGATAGAGACCCCCAGATATTCGCCGGGTAATGTCCTCCTGCTCATGGTACGCAGCTGCAAAAGTTGCAAGAAGCAAGAACACACAGATTGCGCTTACCGTCAATACTCTTTTCATACCGTTCACCCCACATCACACCCCTTCTCTTTTTATTAAGGATAAAAGCCCCTTCTGGCTTTCCGAGACTAAAAATGGTTTTGGTATTTAAATGTTTCTATTGGAGCATCCTGGGAAAGCCTTTTTTTGCCATCAGGGTGCTTTTAAGTTTTTTTGAGGGGGTTGTATATAAATTTATCGAAATGACCTCCTCAGGAAGGATGTTTTGAGGGAGTAAGGAAAAGATTTAATAACTGCTACCAGGCTTTCTCCCGTATGCAACCGATGCGATGGATATCCTTCCTCTTTGTTCTTCTCGCCTGGCTTCCTCTGGCTTATGCAGAGATACTGTACGATGGATGGGTAAACGCTGGGGAAAGTTTCGTAGTAAATGGGGTAAATTTCACAGCGAATTTTGTGGCAAGTAAGAACATGCTCTCCTTAGAATCCCCCTTGGGCAGACAGATAGTCCATCTAGGAGAGTGCAAAACCAGCCAGGATGGTGAATATTGTTTCCAGAATGTGGATACGGAGAAATCCATCTACAAGGCAGGGAAGGAATACCCAGGATTGCAGATTACGATTGAACGATTGACGCCTGAAATTTCCATAGAACGAACATTCTCAACACTAGCGGTAGAGTTGGGAGAGAGAGTTGATGTCCTACTAAAGATAACGAATACTGGAGAGAAAGCCGCATTAGGAGTACGGTACAAGGAGACCTATCCGCTAGAAATAATGGTAGTAACGGGAACTGGCACTGGATTCACGAAATCCAAGCACGGAGTGCAATGGGATGGCGTCCTATCGCCAGGCAAGGAAGTGTCATTCAAGTACATCATTCAACCGGAAGGATTTGTGGAATACCGTTCTGTGGGAAAATTAACTTATAGTGTGGATGAGGAAGAACAGAGTAAGGAAACAGAGGCAGCATTACTATTCGTGCAACCTCCCTTTGCATTGGAAGATTCTTTTTCTCCAGAAAAGATAGAGTTAGGAAGGGAAATCGTGTACAAGGTAACGCTGAAGAATACGATTAACAGGGCAATTAGCATTCCTTCCTTCCTCATCAAAATTCCATCGAAGATGCACATCATTCGACATTCCAAGAACTTGCAGGAAGAAGGCAAAAATCTCCTCTTCCAGGGAGAAGTAAGCGGGGAAGAGGAATTTGAGATGAAATTTTCCCTTCCGAGCAAGGGAGAGTATGACCTCATCCTGCAATTAACTGTGGAAAGTCAGGGAAAGACGTTCACCAAAACTATTACTAAACCTATCAGGGTGGGAATCTCCCAGATCATTCCCCATGTGGATATTCCAGAGAATGTAACCTCAAACCAGGAATTTGAACTCGATGCTTGGCTGGAGAACATTGGAGAGGAAGAGGTGATGGTTTCCTTCATTGAATTGACTAGTCCCCTGGTGAGCGGTGTACGGCAGCGAAATGTCAGAATGCGGGAGGGGCAGAAGTATAAAGTTTTTGAGAAGGATATTGTTGCTCCCAGAGTAGTAGAGCCAACACCCTTCACCATTGCCTTGCAAGGAAATCACTTGGATGAGCAAAACCAAAGTTTGCCATTCAAAGTGGAGAAAACATTGCAAGTAGTACCAATAGCGGATGCGTTGGAGATAAAGGTAAAGACAGACAAGAGCAGCGTTGCTGTTGGAAGTACGCTCAACGTAGAGGTTGTTGTAAAGAATCTCAAGAAGTATAAGATAAGGGATGTGGAAGTGGCAGATTTACTGCCGAAGCATGTGAACATTGTAAAGGGAACACCCACTGCAACGTTAGAGGTAGAGCCAGAAGAGGAGAAGGTGTTCTATGGTTATACCATTGCAGTATTGGAAGATTTTACAGCAGAGCAGATTGCGATCAAAACCATAGCGAATGTAGAATTAAGGAATGATATTCTGTACTCCACCGAGAAAGTAACAACAGTTGCAGTAGGAGAGGATATTCTGGCAGAAAAGAAGGAAGAATTAGAAGAGGATGATGCTGGAGAGCCATCAGAGGAAACAGGGACTGGAGAAGAAACTGCAATAGGAGAGCAGAAGCAAGGCTTCTTTTCAAGGATTTTGGGATGGTTGAGGGGGTTGTTTACGTAGGCGCACAATCTTCATTTACCGAAACCTTTATTTCTTCCATTGCAGAACTTCTTAAAAAATGGCTATCCGAAGAAGTAAGAGCATTATTGGGATGGCGTTGCTGCTTTTGCTTTCTGCCTGCATTACGATTCGAGAGATTCCAGTGGAAGGAGTTGAAGAGCAAGAAACAGGACCAGCACCAGAGATTCCTCCCTTAGAGGAATTGATACCTAGAGATGCAGAAGAACCTGCAGAAGCAGAGGAGGCAGAAATTCCAGAAACAGAGAATGCCGTTATCAGTACAGAAGGCCAGCAATTCCTGGACTTTTTCATCCATCCAGGAGACAAATTTTTGTTGCAGATTGATGGAACCGTAAAAGTACTGCAATATCATGGAAGGAGCAAGACGAGGAATGAGCTGCAGTTCTCGGATAGTACAGGAAATAGCTATACTGCAGATTATGCTGTCATCAAAAAAACTTTGAATCAGCCTCAGGAGAGTACCATCATTATTGTTGCTGATGAAACAGGGAAAGGAGAGATCATTGCTGGAGGACAGCATTTTAAGCTCATGACGGACAGCAATCTGAAATTGCAGATAGAGAAGGAAGGAGCTAGAGAGATATTCTATTCTTATATTGATTTTGTCACTGCCTATGCTTTAGGGAAGGGAACGTTGAAAATGTCGGGCAAGGAATTTTTGTTTTTTGTTTCCAAAGATGCAGGCAATCCCATTGCGATGGATTTAGATGGGGATGGGAGAGTGGAGGGGGATAGGGTTGGATAAGTTTTATATACCTTAAGATTATTTTCCCCTTATGCCCACCATCACCAAAGAAATTGTCATCGAAACCTTGAAGCAGTGCTTAGACCCAGAATTGCAGTTAGATGTCTGGACTCTTGGCTTAATCTACGATGTAAAGGCAGAGAAGAATAAAATCTGGGTGAAGATGACCTTTACCACTCCTGCTTGTCCCTATGGCCCTATGCTCATAGAGGAAATCAAGGCAAGATTGATGGGTTTAGGCACGAAGAATGTGGAAATTGAGATTACCTTCCAGCCTCCTTGGCAACCTTCGGAAGAATTGAGGGCGATGCTGGGGGTTTGAGTACTGTTACGAAATGGACTCTATCTGCGTTCATAAATTCTTGGACGCTTATCTATTTTTGCTACGAGAACAATATTTTCGGCTTCCTTGACTTTGTATAACGCTCTATAATCACCTATGCGATATCGAAAAACTTTGTCTCCTTTTTCTCTTCCTATGAATTTAGCATCGCTCGGCACAGGCTGCTCACTCAGTCTCCGCAAACGATCTTCGATCCGTTGGCGAATGTGGTCGTCTAATTTCTCTAAGAATTTCTGTGCCCGTTCAGAAAGGTCAACAGCATACACATTACGTTAGCCTCTTTGTTTTTCCTGCCTTCCTATCCTTTTCTGCTTCCTCTAACGCTTCTAAATCGTCGTCTGTTACAATCAGGTCTGCATCAACCAGATGCCCTTTGATGTAGTCCAATTCCGACTTTATAGCATCGAGTTTTTTCATAATAAGCTTTGTTTCTTCTGTCATAAAATCTCTTACATTCTTCTCTGTTTATATATCTTTCGGGAATTGATGCTGGGGGTTTGAGTGTTCTCCATTCTAATGTTCTCCATTCTAAAATAGAAAACATTTTAAATAAGTACATCAGTCTAACATTATGGGG
>JACOVN010000028.1 GCA_016177315.1 Candidatus Woesearchaeota archaeon | reverse complement strand
CTTCTCAAAGAATTCTGCAACAGAGATTTCTCTCTGCTTCTTGGCAAGCTCATAGGCAATGGCCTGCCCTTCTCTCACCTCGTTTTCCTTTGCCATGAAAACTTCTTTCCTTGCATGGAGGACTTTTATAAATTTTTCTCTCTCCCCTCTCCTCCTTTCCATCCTTCTTGCTGTGCCTTCTTCCAGATATGCATCTCTTCAAACTCTCTTCTCTTCATTTCCCTTCTCTTCTTCTCCAGCCACTTGTACACAGAAGCATGCGGAGAACCGCTGAGCAGGCTTTCCACGGCCCGCAAAGCCACCATGGCTTGATCTGACCTTCCAACAACGCTGATGGTCTTCCCAAACACGGAAATTCCTGTCTCGGTCATCTGTTCTACCAGCCTTCTTGTTTTCCCCTCTGTTCCAATGACTCTCCCCTTCATCCGCATCATCTTGTTCTTCGATTTTCCCGTGAAATCCTTGATGCTCACAATCTCCAGGACATAATCTTGCTTCAGCAGAAGCTTTGCAATTTCCGGATTGAATCCCCTCCCTATGGCTCGAATCTCTTCCCTTGCACTGTACAGCCCTAACGTGTCCTTTCCTATGATAGTAATATCCCCCTCTTTTGAATCTACCTCAATATGGGAATGGGTGGCCTCCTCTAACTCTTTCTTTATTTCTCCCTTCTTCCCGATCAATGCCCCGAGCCTCGACTTCGAGATTTTCAGCTGATACGAATATTCTTCTGTCATACCCCTTTTGCACAGGAGACACTTTTTAAAGCTTTTGAACCACCATTTTTAGTCAACCCTATGGGCAGGAATGGTACTACCACAAGAAAAAGCTTTTAAACCCCCCCTAACCCCCAGGGATACATGGAAAAAGGCAACATACGGGGGTTTATCTTATTTATCTTATCCCTCTTGATGCTCTTCCCCTTCCCTACCGTTGCACAGGAAGAGGAAATATCTTATCCGTACTCTATCCTCTTCCTCAACTTTAAGGACCTCAGCAGCGATGATGTCATAACTGCTATTCCAGCCAGCATCACGTTCATAAACCTTGACATTGGCACAAGAACGAGCATCACGAGGTTTCTCGATGCAGAGGGAACTTCCCGGTACCAGCTTCGACCAGGCAACTGGGAAATTGAGATCAAAGCAGATAGCCAGCAGACGCCGGAAATGGATTACTATGGCAAGCACCTTCTCTACATTGACGAAAGGGTTTTTGTTACCAACAAGAGCCTCTACCTCACACCAGTGGGAGCCTTGGAAGGCATTGTCATTGACAAATCCCAGAACAGAATCAGCGGTGCAGCAATGCAATTCAAATGCAAGTCCAATGGGAAAATTGAGTACCCGAAAAAGACAGATGAATTCGGAAGCTTTAGCGTAGCTGCAGCCCCGGTCGGGAATTGCAAGATAACGGCGGCGTACCAGGGGAAGGTGGGAACAGAGGATGTGAAGATTGTCCAGGGAGAGCTGAGCAACGTTGTTGTGAATCTGGACAAATCGTTAGTTTCTTCGAGCACCAATCTGCTCTATATCTCTGTCGCCATTTTCATCCTCTCTGCCTTGTTTGTAGTCTTTTCCTATCGCTACCTCAAGTACAAGTTCCAGAAACAAGATTCCGTTGCTCAACCACAACACTCTCACAGACGGCAGGAAGAAAAAGCACTTTCAGCGGAGAAGGAGAAAAAAGTTTTTGAAGAAGGGCAGCTCAACCCGAGGGCAAGGGATATCATGAAAACACTGAAAGATACCGAAAGCAAGGTTGCAGAATTCTTGCTGAACAACAACTTCGCTGCCACGCAGGCAAAAATCAGGAATGCAACATACATACCGAAGACAACATTGGCAAGAGTTCTCCAGTCCTTAGAGGAGAAGAAAGTTTTGAAGATTGACAAGATTGGGAAGATGAAGAAGATTATGCTGACAGAATGGTTCCTGGGGAAGGAGTAAATTCACTTTTTTCTTATGTTGCTCAAAATAGTTTCCTTGCTTGCCGAAACGCCATGCTTTGCAAAGAAGGTAAGGACATTCTCCACATCTCTCTCGAGAAGTTCTTCGGCCGCAGAACTTTCCCTCGGCACGGCCTGGGAGAAATCGATGAAAACAGGCTCTTCATGGTGGTTGAGAATGTTAAAGGGGGAAAGATCGCCGTGGACCATGCCGTGCTGGTAGAATCGCTTGATAGAGACAATGATTTTTTCAAAGAATTGTTCTGGATTCTTTGGAACAGTATCCTTCAGCTTTGGTGCCGCCTCCCCATTGCCGATGTACTCCATCACCAGGATGTTGTTGCTGAACGCAATAGGCAGAGGTGCTCTAACATTTGCTTCCCTTGCCTTTAACAAATTCCTGAACTCTCGTTGGCACCAGGAAAAGACAATGTTTCTCTTTCCCTTTTTTATGTGCATATACCGAAAATCTAATCTCAGGTAATCAAGCATTCTGTTGAAGTTGCAGTTTTGCAGTCTGTAGATTTTAACAGCTATGCTCTTGCCTTCCTTTGTTTTTGCAGAGAAGACGCTCGCTTCCTTGCCCATGGAAATAGGGCTTTCCAAGCCTTCGAAATGTCCTTGGCTGGTGAGGTGGAAGAGTTTCTCGATGGTAAATCTATCGAACACGTCCTTGTAAGTCTTGAATTTGTCTTTCCGTGCTTGCATGGGCTGCAAGAGGAAAATAGAGTTTAAAAATGTTCGTGCACAGCAAAACCTTAAATAGAAGCATGCTCAGCATAGAATCATGGAAGTCCAAGAGATTTTGGAAGCGGTGGAGAACAGCCACATTTTTCAGCAATGGAAGAAAAAATATCCTACCGCATTCCTCTCCTTCCTCTTTGCCGCTATTGATCAACAACAGAGGGAATGGCAGGTTGGCTTCTATGACGAAAAGGAAGATGCTGTTACCACCTTCCAACTCGGAGAGGAGATCATCCTCATTCCGCCAGAGAAAGTATTCAAGGCTCCTGGCTCAAAAGTTCTTGAGCTTCACCTGGAGAAGGTTAAGGTTGATTTAGCCTCCTGCCTGGAGAAAGTAGCCATTCTCCAGAAGTTGAAGTACCCCCTAGAAATCCCAATCAAAAGGATTGCCATTCTCCAGCACCTGGATATGGGCCAGGTGTATAATGTAACGTACATCACACAAACCTTCAAAACTCTGAATGTGAAGGTGGATGCAGCGACAGAGGAAATCCTCCAGGATCAGCTCATTTCGATCATTCAACCACCAGGTGGAAAGCAATGAGTGCAACTTATATATTGTCTTCCCTATATTCTATCTCCACATTCTTTAAATAACTTCTCTGCTTTGATTTTTACATGGCTAAGCTTCTCGTGCAGCGTCTCAATGGAGGAAAACTCCCCTGCTACGCACACCAAGGAGATGCAGGCCTGGATCTCTACGCTGCATCCGACCTCACGATACCACCACAAGAAACTGTTCTTGTTCCTACTGGCATTAAGATGGCAATTCCAGAAGGCCATGTTGGCATTATCAAGGACAAATCTGGCTTGGCCAGGGAATCCCTCCATACCTTGGCGGGAGTCGTCGATAGCGGCTATAGAGGCGAAATCTTGGTAGTATTGAAGAATTTTGGAGATAAGGTTTATAACATCAGGAAAAACCAAAAGATAGCCCAGATGCTTGTCCAGCCTATAGCCAGAGTGGAAATTGTGGAGAGCAAGGAACTTCCGGAAACGATACGAGGAGAGAGAGGGTTTGGAAGTACTGGTTTACACTAACGAAAGCGGAAAAAAGAGGTGATGATGGTGATTAGCTATAGAGAACAGCAGCGGTGCAAAAAGCTCCAGGAATTTCTAGAGCCGGAGGCAGAGAGCCAGGAGGAGCCTACCAACTAGGAAAAAATTTAAATATGGTAGGATAGCCACGTACTGGATGGATGACTTAACCGTTAAGATTAGGGCACAATACCTGGAAAGAATTATCTGGATTGTCATTATCCTCATTCTCCTCATTGCCTTGGTAGTTGTCTATTTCCAGAAATGCCCGGATGGAAGTGCAGGAGTGGTAGAGGAAGAAGAGCCACAGGAAATGGTTGTAGCACCAGAACCGGACCGAGAGCCGGCACCGTTACCGCCGCCTCGAGAGCCGGAACAGGAACAGAAGAGTCTCTCTGGAACTTTGAACTTTGGCATTAAGGGTGTTGGTTGTGAATTGAAGACAAGCGGGAACAATACCCTTGCAAAAGTTAAAACTGTCTCCATTGAGGTGGATAATCAAAAGAGCGGTTTTGTCGGGGCGCTGGATGTTTATATTTGGGATACTACGAATGAAGAGGTCTCCAAAGATACACCCATTACCGGAGATGACCCTGTCCGGCTTGGTAGAATTGATGCAGGAACGGTTCTGAGACGAGATATTTTGCAGCGAGAGGTAAAGACCGCAACTATTGGAAATTCCCTTCTGGAAAATTTAAACACGGTGAAGAATATTAAAATCGATCTGCGGGATGCTGATACCAATAAGATCCTTTTGACAGCAAAAGACACCTTTAAGGTGGAAGGAAGCAACTGCAAGCTGCTCTAGGTACGCATAATAAAGGTTGAGAATATGCCTTGAAATGGTTTTTCTGTTACCCTTACCTTATTCACTATGGCCTTGGGAGGTCCTTTTTTGCACCAGGCCAGAAATTTCTGCAATGCCTTGGTTTCTCCCTCTGCAACAATTTCCACAGAACCATCCGGCGAATTCTGGACAAAACCAGTGATGCCCAATGCCTTAGCTTGCTGTCTGGCATAGTAACGGAAGCTTACGCCCTGAACCTCTCCAGCAATGATGATGCGCAAGCACTGCTTAGCCATGCCTTACTTCAGAGCTTTTCCCTATATTAATTTTCTTTCGCTCTGGCCAGTGCTCTCCAGCTTTCTTTCCTCTTTCTTCTTGGAGATTCGGCATCTTCCCTGCTCACAGGTCACTGGACAGGTATGCGTGTGAGGCTTATAAACAAGGAAAGACAAGAAGAAGGATAGAGAGAAGAGGTGAGAGCCATGGAATCAACCAACATTGCTTTGGATGTTCAAACCATTGAACAGCTTTTCTTTCAGCAAATCAAGCGAATCTCGACACCAAAATAGGGGGAGGGGGTGGTTATGTTTTTTTCAAAATTCCAGCGATGCAGGGAAAAATTCCAACCTTCTATTTCCACGCAGTACCTGGATTGGCAAGCCTATAAGGCCAGAATCGACTTCTTAGACCTCTTTTACTTCCAGCAAAGGGTAAGGCTGGAGAACCTCAAGAACTGACCGCTCGCAAGGGCGGTTTTCTCTTTCTCTTACCATTAATTAGTGGTAAAAAATAGAAAACTTTATATACTAGTTCTTCCCTCCACTGTACCATGAACGCATCTCAATTAAATCCTCCAGGGAAATATGATATCAAGGAAGGCCGATACATTGACGCAATGCCAGCATTACGGGCAGCTGCTCTGAGACCGCTTTCTACCGCAGAGATTATGAAAGCACGATTGGATGCTTTTGAAACTAAAGATTCAGAGCTAAGAGCCTACCTTATGGAAGGCTGGCACGATTATTACTTGGACACTCCTGACGGAATTGCTTACCATGGAAATGGGGTCAAAGTTGTACGAGAAGCACCTTTACTTCTAGGTATTACTCCTCAAAGTTCCTTGCGAAATGGCGCTTTAGTGCTTACTCCAGAGGAATATGCTGCATTAGAAGGAGAAGAATTTACTCGAGAAAGATTAGAAAAAGCAGGTCTCAATGATTCGCTTTCTAAGAGACAAGTTCTGAATCATCCAGTTTGGAGAGCATTAGCAAGAGGAGATAAAGCTTTACTCCGTGAATACAGAGATATGGTTTTTGCAGAGGGCAAACGAAGATGGCAATATGATTCTGCTATGGGTATTTATGTTCTAGGAGAGACAGAGCCAAGCTTGCGGGCGTGGGTCCTGGACGGGCTCGACTACGGGTCGAATGCCGTCGACAGGAGGCGTTTGGACGGCAGGGATGCTCGTTTGGTTGGGGTACGTGAGAGCGCGAGCGAAGCGAGCGCGCCAAATTTAGAACAAAGAGTGCAGCGCGCAGCGCAAAGGAGATAAGTTTTTACATTCTCATCCCAACATTTATAACCTTTAGCAGGAATATGTGGTGGTTGTATGCAAATCCTAACCAAAGCAATGCTCTTGCACCAGAAATACGAGTATTTCCAGAAAATCCTAGATGGAGCTATTTTTATCTACCCCACAGACACCATTTATGGCATTGGCTGCAATGCAGAGCTGGAAGAGGCTGTTGCCAAGATAAGGGAGATCAAGGAAAAGCAGCAAGGCCCTTTTTCCATTATAGCGCCAAGCAAGGAATGGATTATGGAAAACTGCATTGTGGAAGGAAAAGCCAAGGACTGGGTCGAAAAACTTCCAGGACCGTATACTCTTGTCTTGCCATTGCGGAGCATGCATGGTGTAGCAAAGAATGTTTCCTTCTCCCATACGCTGGGAGTAAGAATCCCAAATCACTGGATCAAGGATATTGTTGCGGAATTGGAAGTTCCCATTGTTACGACCAGTGTGAATAAGACAGGGATGCCTTTTTTAACCAAACTGGAGGATTTGGAGGAAAGCATTAAAAAGGAAGTTATTTTCTTTGTGGATGAGGGGGAAATGAAAGGAAAACCTTCCACCATCATTCGTTTGGAGAACAATAAAGAAGAACTACAGGAAAGGTAAACTATGGAAAAGAGAAAAATGGAAGAGAAAAAGCAGAAGAAGGGATTGAGGATTTTAGCAGCCAGTGATATCCATGGAGATACCAGGCTGGTACAGAAGCTTGCAGAGAAGGCTGAGCAGGAACAGGTGGATTTAGTTGTACTTTGTGGTGATTTAACCCATTTTGAGCAATCCACAGAAGGCATTATCGGCCCTTTCCTGAAGAGAAACAAGAGAGTGCTGTTTGTTCCAGGCAACCATGAGAGCATGGCAACAGCAGATTTTCTCGCAGAAGCCTATGGTGTCAAGAATCTCCATGGCTATTTTGCCAAGTATGGGGATGTTGGACTTTTTGGCTGCGGATTAGCAAATATCGGGCCTCACATTATAACCGATAAAGAAACCTTGGATTTATTGCAGTACGGCTATGATAAAATCAGGGATTTGAAGAAGAAGATCATGGTAACGCATGTCCATCCTTCTGGCAGCAAGATGGAGCACTTCACCCAGCTCTTCCCAGGCTCTGAAGGAGTGAGAAAGGCAGTGGAGCAATTCCAGCCAGATTTGCTTCTCTGCGGGCATGTACACGAAGCAGAAGGGATTGAGGATAAGATTGGAAAGACAAGG
>JACOVN010000021.1 GCA_016177315.1 Candidatus Woesearchaeota archaeon | reverse complement strand
TATTTTAACCACTAAAAAGTAAAAATAAGTTACTCTTCTTTGTTGTGGTTTGCCAGACAGCAGAACCTTATATGCTCCATGATCATTCTCCAGCATGGGCTTCTCAACGGAGGTGGAAGCATGCAAGAAGTAAGTTACCGATCAAGACACACTGCAGAGACCATGGCCAAGAGTGAGTATGATGGCATCTCAACTACAGCATTAGAGGAAGCAGTCCTCCAACCCTTTGAACAAGGAAATGTCTACCTGAGAAAATTGGAGCAGGCAGAACAGGAAATGAAGGGATTAGAGAAACGGCTAGGAGAAGTTGGCATGGATACAGATAGTTTGCAGGGAAAAGTAATAAAATTCCTGCACACGACAAGACTCTACACCAACCAACAACGAAGGAGAAGACAGGCAAAGCAGGTTACTAGAGAAGTGCAGGCATTAGAAGGAAGAGTGCGGGAGTATGAGCGAGAAATGAGTGAACAACAGAATGCTATTGAAAGAGCGGTGGATTTGCGGGAAAAAGCTGGCGTGTTGATGGAGCGATATGAGCATACCATTGCAGAGATGCATGAGAAGATTGAAGAATTGAAAGCCATATACCAACAGGCAAAGCAGGAAGCAGTAGAAAATCCAGACAGCAACCAGTATTTAGGCATCCAGAATGATATCTCCAATATCCGGCTGGATATTGCACGGCTGACAGCAAAAAGGAATAGGGTGGCAATGAAAGTGGTGCAATACCAGAGCGTTGTTGATTACACCGAAAGAATTAAGGCAAGGCTGGAAGCACTCTACCAGAAATGCAACGATACGGTCATTCGGGGAGAGCAAGCATTAACCTATCACAAGCTAATAGAAGACCATGAGAAGCTTGGCGCATCGAGAACCTTCCAGAATATTCTCACTACAGAGAGAGGCATCATGGGCTTACAGCAAGAGGCAGAGAAAGTGGACGGAGTATTGCTTGGGATTGCAAAAAACATTCAAGGATTCCAGGCAGAGGAATGGAATGGGGCAAAGCAGGAAGATCTCTTCCAGGAAGAGGTGAGGAACGGGAATGATCGGTATCTGCAACGAGCAAGAGAAATCCTTGCCAAGGAAGCGGCTCATTAACGCTTTATTGGGTGGTGAGTATTGATGAACGTCAGCATCCAGCAGAGCAAATTGGAAGGCTTCATGGCCTACTACCGGAAAGAGCTGGAAAGGCCGAGGTATGACCTCTACCGGAAAATCCAGGCCAAGGAAAAAAAGCCAATAGCCTCGGTAGCATCGAGCAAAGCCTGTTCTGCTTTGGAACAGTTTCTTGGAGCATATAGGGCTGTGAAGGAAGTTTTGATGCAGGAAGGCATTCCTTCTGAAGTATTCCAGCATGCGTATGCTGTCTATCTTGCAGTCCTGTATGTAACGCATGCTCTGCAAATACCTGCTTCAGCAAAACCCATTCCTATGCAGATTAATTTCCAACAAACCCAGTATGCTCTGCTGGACTCTCTTCTACTTTTCTTTGTCCAGCAGCTCCCGGAGAAAGGCATGGAGGATTTTGTCGCTGCGTATTTTTCAGGCTTGAGAGAGGCAACAGGGAATGTGCTGCAAAGTCCCAACCATCAACAGGTAAGAGAAAGGATTGCCCAATGCAAAATACAGCTCGATGGAATTGCTTTTCATGGTTTTACTCTTCTGAATAGGAAAGAAGAGCAGCCTGTTTCCTATCAAGACCTTTCTTTGGATGATGTTGTTGGCAATCACGAAGCGAAGAAGGCATTAAGGGAAAGCCTGGAGCATGTGCTAAGCTATAAAGCAGCGGAAAGGAAAAACGCAGTACAGGAAATTTTTGGCTTTCCGCAGAAATTCCTGCTGGAAGGAAGAGAGGGCACAGGCAAGACAACACTGCTGAAGGCATTGGCTTGCTATGGAAGGAAAGTAGCTGAACAGCATGGTTTGGATTTTAGAGTACTCCATATTGATAACTCTTTCAAAAATGAGTACTACGGCGTTTCTGCAAGAAATTTGAAGCAGCAGCTCCAAGAAGTCTTTTCTGGAGATGCCATCTATCTCGTAACTATGGAAGATATTGACACCATCTTCTTTTCTAGAGAAGAATTAAAACACCAAACAGAGGACAAGGCGGTGCTGGGAGAATTACTGAATCTGTTGGAAGGCATTGCTTCTTCCAACTTAGGAAATTACATTCTGGTTGCAACCACCAATAATCCATTAAGCCAGGATAGAGCAGTATATTCCAGATTATTAGAGCAACCCTTGCATGCCTCCGGTCCGGAAACAGAGGAGGATTACATTGCCTTGTTCCAGCAGAAATTGAAGCTGGATACAAAAATTTCTCCAGCGGATTGGCAGGAGGTTGGAACGGAATGTACCAAGAATCATTTCTCTGGCAGGGACATCCGGAATATTGCATTGCAAATTCTTTCAGGAGCAATGCAGGAAAGAGAAAAACCTAAGGAGTGGTATACGCTATCGGTAGAACAGCAGCGAGCATGGCTGCTGGAGGGGAAGCAAGGAATAACCAAGGAAAGCGTGCTAGAGCATATCGAATCCTATGATAGCTTTCTTAGAAAGAAAGAGGGAGGGGAAAAAGGGTATGCTAAGACGAAGAATCCTTAAGACCCTGCTCATCCTGCACTGGCTCAAGAGACATCGAAGGGAAAATTGGTATCGAAATGTTTATAAACCCGCTATAGCCCCCACCGGGTCGTGGGGAGCATGCAGCAGGAAATACCCAAGCACGTTGCCATTATCTTAGACGGAAATAGGAGATTCGCCAAAAAACTCATGGCAAAGCCATGGAAAGGCCATGCGTGGGGCAAGGAGAAGGTTAAGAAAATCCTTGACTGGACCAGAGAATTGGATATCAAGGAATTAACCTTGTGGGCATTCTCGTTTGAGAATTTCAACAGACCAAAGAAAGAATTTGATTACTTGATGAAGCTTTTCCGGGAAGCATTGGAGGAGTTAAAGAAGGATATGAGAATTGAGGAGGACAAAATCAAGATACGGTTCATTGGCAGGCTGGAATTGTTCCCCAAG
>JACOVN010000018.1 GCA_016177315.1 Candidatus Woesearchaeota archaeon | reverse complement strand
CTCTTAACCAACTCATAATATAATTCAATGTTTATAGTTTAAATAGTTTACTCTCCAAACTTCACAAATTGCAAATCATCAACCCGCTTCCGTGCTTTGGCAATGCCTTGCTCGAGTTTGTTCATGAACTGTTCCATTTTTTCTATGGTAATCTGCTTTATCTCTCCAGAGGTCATTTTCCCGGATGTATAGGCATAGTAGATTTCTTGCAATTCCTTATCATCTTCAATCAAGTGCTGCTTCAACAGCTCGAAGCACATGTCTCGCTCAATAACGGCTCCTAATTTTCTGTGCTCCTCTAAGGTGTCTCTCCCTCCAGATAAGGCTCTGAGAATTTTCCTCTTTACAGCTTTCATATCTTCAGGCAATTCAATGCAACTCTCTGGCTTCGACTTCGACATTTTCAAGCTGCCGTCTAAGCTGGGAGCATATTTATGGTAGATACTCGCTGGCGAAAAGAGTTTATGGCTCTGCTTGGTTCTCCAGACAATATCTCTGGCAAGGCGAATGTGGGGATCTTGGTCAATGCCGACCGGGATGATGCCCGGCATGGGTTCTTCCTGCACCTGTGGAAAGAGGATGTCTCCAACCTGCGTAAGGGCTGCAAAAAGTCTGCCAGGGTCGGCACTTCCATAAATGGAAGTAAATTCATTGAGGGTAATGCGTTTGGAAAATTGATAACCCAAATGCATGACCGTTTTATTCTCTGATTGGAAGTAGAAGAGCGTCTTTTTGGGGTTTAAGCCAAGAGCAAGGTAGGCTGGAATATGGAATTCCAATGCCCGTTTTCTTGCCTCAGCAAGTGAAATTCCTCTTGTGGCTTGTGCTTCTAGATCTGCCACCAACATATATGTTTTGGCACCGTGCTCTTGGAAATATGCCACGTTCTCCACAACCATCTTGTTGCCAAAATGCAACCTTTCTGCAGAAGGCATAATGCCGGAAAGCACATAGAATTTCTTTTTTTCCTTCATGCAGGTGGCAATATGCTTGAGATCTCTCCCTGCGAAGACAACCCGTCTCCGCATGAGTCTATTCGGTTGAGGAAAAAGCTTTGGGTCAAAAATCTCCAAGCCAAAGTCCTTCACTATCTTCTCGTAGCTCTCGGGCAGTTCAGAACCCCAGGGATCGATAATCTTTGCCATTCCTGCTCTTCTGCTGTACATTATTTAAATATTTTCTCCACTGCCCCTAAGCCTTTCTCCCACTTTGCAGGATAAATGGCCAGGCTCATCTTGATGTGGTAGCAATTCCCTCCATCCGTTACAATCCATTTCCCATCCTGGAGCATTCTTTCTTTATCCAATCTGACAAAGAAATTGCAGTCCTTGTCTAAGCGTGAGGGAGCTTGCTCGAGAAGAGTATGACGCTGCTCCTCCCCTAGCTGCTCACAGAGAAACGCTAAAAATTTGTTTATCTGGCCTTCTTTCTTCAAGACAACAATATAGATCAAGATTTTCTTCTCTTCAAAGCCTCTAGCAACTGTTTTTCCCACTGGAACTTTCTCTTCTTCCAGGGAGAAGGGGAACAATGCTTTCAATTGTTGCAGAACTCTTTCTTCCCGCTCATGCTCCTTGCAAAACACCGTTACCGTGACAGTGTGGGCTATACGCATGTGCTGCGAAAAACCATAGCTTTATAAAAACTTTCCCTTCTTGCTGGACAATGAAGCATACCTGGCAAATTACCTTGCTCTTGGTTGGAATTTTCTTCCTTGCCCAGGTTATTGGATTGGTGGTTATTCAGCAGTACATTGATCCTGCTGCCTTGCAACAGGGAAAGATCGAATGGGGTAATTTGCCGTTGAACATCGAAAGGCCTCAGATGGAAGAGAGCAAATCCTTTGCCTACCTCTTCACCGCCATTATTCTTGGTACTCTGTTGTTTCTCCTCCTCATCAAAATCAAAGCCTTCGCTTTCTGGAAACTCTGGTTCTTTTTAGCTGTTTTTATTACTTTAAGTATTTCCTTCCATGCCTTTTTACCGCAGGTGATTGCTGTAGTTCTTGCCTTGATCCTTGGATTCTATAAAATATTCAAACCAAACCTTTACATCCATAATCTCACCGAACTCTTTGTCTATGGAGGCTTGGCTGTCATCTTTGTTCCTGTCTTGAATCTGCTCTCCGTAAGTATGCTGCTGCTTTTGATATCCCTCTATGACATGTTTGCTGTTTGGAAATCCAAGCACATGATCAAATTAGCAAAATTCCAGGCGGAGATGAAGATTTTTGCTGGCTTATTCATCCCTTACCAAAGGCCTGTACGAGGAAAACTTCCAGCAACAGAAGGGAGGCGTGTGAAGAGTGCTGTACTTGGTGGAGGGGATATTGGCTTTCCACTGTTGTTTGGCGGAGTGGTGTTGAAAGGACTGCTGTTGCAACATCCTCCGTCCTTGGCGTTACTGTATGCGTTGCTTGTGCCAACAATGACAGCATTGGCGTTGCTATTCCTGCTTCTGAAAGCAAGAGAAGACCGCTTCTATCCTGCTATGCCCTTCCTCATGCTGGGCTGCTTTGTAGGGTATGGATTCCTCTATCTACTGCAATAAAAAAGAAAAGAAAAAACCTTTTTCTTTATCTCTTTGCCATAACTGAGCATAGTCCCCACAGGACAAACGCTGCAGTCCACCAATTTACTCTCCACCAGGCTAGTCCAAAGCCATAGTCCTGCAACAGGTACAAAATTCCTGCTATTAATACAACCCATCCTTTCCAAGCTGGGCATTCGTCTTTCATGGTATCACCTCTTTAACATGTCTGAGGGCATTTATTGGGTTTAGCATTTATAAATGTTTCGCGAAAAGGGCTAGAGAGAGGCAGAAAGGTATTTTTATACTGTTTTGATAGAGAAGTAGTCATTTTTCTCTTTTACCAGCATTTCTCGGTTTGGTGCGCTGCGCCTGGTGAATAAGAAGGAGGATTTTCTCTGCTGTCTGTTCTGGAACTGCATGGGTAGTGTCTAAAAAATGTGTATAGAGCTTTCGGTCGCGGTGATCAATACCATAGAACTTTCTGTACCGCTGTGCATTGTCCTCTTCCCGCTCCTGCATCTTCTCTTTTGCTTCTTCTATATTCCGGTAGGATTCCTCTCCCCGTTCTGCATGCAGAATGCGTCTTGCCCGTTCCTCTTCATCGGCGTCAAGGAATATTCTCAGTTTTGCATGAGGGATAAAGAACGCACCCAATCTGGAATCAATGATAATGTCCTCTTCTTCTTTGCCAAGCCTTATTTGCAGGGCGTCGATCTCCCGGTCAATACTGGGGTCTGTTTGTTCCAGTTCACCAAGTTTTGCAATGGAAATGCCGCGTTCCTCTGCAACTTGCCGTTGCAGGTCTCCCATGGAGTAGTGCTTCCAACCAAGCTTCTTCGCTACGAGCTTTGCTACGGTGCTCTTTCCGCTCCCTGGGGTTCCAGAAATGGTCACAATCATGCTTGCAAAAGAAAGGGAGAAGTTTATTAAGTTATCCTCCTTGGAGAAGATTCCTCGACAACTTCAAAGGGAATGGAAAATCGTTCATTGATCGTACCTAGGTAGAGCAACACGTCTATGGTGTACAAGCCCGGAATTGTAGGGATATAGGCAAGGCTATCGATCATCTCAATGCTTCCATCTGGCAGAATAACAGCAATGCTGTACTGTGCATCAGTTGGTTCGATGTGTAGCATAACAGGCTCACCAAAGGTAACGATGCCTTTCTCAAGCTCTGCATCAAAGCTTACGTATCGCTGCGTTGCATAGCCTGTTAGCTGGGCATTGCTAAGCCAGAATAAACCTAAACCGAGGAGCACCAAAAGAAGTATCAGGCCTGTTGGCGTTTTCCGCTCCTCTCTCTTTCTTTCCTGAAAGAGCTGCTTCGAACGTACAATGTTCTTGATGTACCTGTTTGGGTCCATGGGAAAAATCTGTAGCAAGGAGTATATAAAATTTGCCACAGCCTCTGCTTAGAGT
This sequence comes from Candidatus Woesearchaeota archaeon, assembly GCA_016177315.1. Classification (GTDB taxonomy): domain Archaea; phylum Nanobdellota; class Nanobdellia; order Woesearchaeales; family UBA12501; genus JACOVN01. The sequence goes on along the minus strand of JACOVN010000018.1, from coordinate 1,977 downwards.
TCCAGTAACGTTGCTTGTCCTATTATCCTTGGTCCAACATGGTCAGAGAGCTCATAGTCAAGGAAATGCCATTTTCCTCTCTGCTTCCGCAACTGCGCCCTTCCTTGGATTTCCTCTCCAGGAGAGAGGGCATGCAGAGACCCAAGCACAGCGCCTTCTAACCTTCGATAGGCTCCAACCAGATTTCCATGGTAAAAGTTCAGCAAGGTAGGAGAAAGATAGGATAACAAGAGACCAAGCGGCACTCTTCGATGACCATTTCCATCTTGTTGAAGCAGAAACTCCTCTGCAAGACAGGAAGCATGGAGGGGGCTTCCAGGAAGGGGGGAAATATCAGCAAGTGGTGTTCTGGGATTTCCATGCTCTGGCTTGACCACACCATGGACAGCAACGCTTGGCATTCCCGCATTCCACTTTTTGACAGCAAAGTAGCTCGTTTCCTCGTCATAGGATATAGTAACCCTATCGGACAAGGATACACTTTCCTGAAAATCGAGTAAAAAGGTTCCAGGATTGCTAGGAAGCACTCCTTCTGCTCGTAAGAGAATATACATGCCAGGAACAATCACGCGACCAAAGGGGGTCTTTGTTGCGTGTTCTGGATCTGTATGCAAGGGGTTGGTGTCTCCGGTTGCCCTGAGAAATGGCAGATAGTCTTGAATTTGAAACCTTGGAATCTCTAATTGCCGCATACTCTACGCCTCCCCACCCTGCTGCCTATAGAGAGAGTTGTACGGTGTTTTTAAAGCTTTTGCAGCAAAACCTTATAAAGCCAGGGAGTTTTGCCGTGTGGCATGAACCAGAAACTCCTTGAAGAAACAGGAATTTTGCTCTTCCAGAAGGGCTTTACTGTGAAACAGCTGGAGCGCTCCTGTTTTGACATCCTGGCAAGAAAGGGCTCTAGGATCCTCTTGATGAAGGTTTTAATGGATGCTAACGCCATAACAAAAGAACATGCCAATGAGATGAAGAAGGTCAGCAGCTATCTGCAGGCCTCTCCTGTCGTCATTGCAGAAAAGGCAGGAACACCATTAGAAGAGAATGTGGTGTATCTGCGTCTCGGCATCCCTACCCTAACCATTCCTACCTTCAAGAGTGCGATAGAAGATAAACTGCCATTCCTCTTGCGAACAAATGCAGGCCTGACAGCCAACATCATTGGGGAAAAACTGAGAGAAAAGAGAGAGCAGCAAGGGCTATCCTTGCAGGGGCTGTCCAAGAAAATAGGCGTTTCCAGAAGGATGATAGTGAAGTATGAACAGGAAAATGCGGAAATGACATTGCAGAAAGCGGTGAAGATGTATGATCTCTTCGGCCATGAAATATTCAGCAAGATTAACATTTTCTCGCAACAGCGGGGCTTTGTGGAAGAGCAACCAACGCCTTTTACGCAGAAATACCACCAACTTGGCTTTGCAGCCAACCAAACAAAGAAATTGCCTTTTGACATCATTGCCAAGAGACAAGAGGAAATCATTCTGACAGATATAGGGGATAAGGTCAAAGAGGGGTTTGCCTCAGTCTCTAGACTGTTAGATGCGGATAATTTAGTTATCTTCGAGAGGAAAAAGCCAAAAGATGTTCCTGCCATTACCAAAGAGGAATTCTTGGAATTCGGGCAGGCCAATGAATTGATTAAGTTCCTCAAGGAGTTCTAAATAGCCGCGAAACCTTTTTAAAACAAGAGGAAAAAGCCATGAGAAGCATGAACACCATGAAGAAGGAAGTGGTAAAGGCCTACTGGCTCGATGGAAGAGTCTTGACAGAGGACTCGGATGCTGCTAGGGAACTCTACCATCAGAGCGTGTATGGGCAGATGGTTGGCACGAAAGTGCAGCTTTCCTTACTTGAATCCCTCTACCTGACGGAGAAGGAAAGAGTAGAGGTTTTGGATGGAAAGAACAGGAAAATGTCGCAAGAAGCCTTTATCAGAAAAGCAAGGAAGTTTGAGCCCAATTTCTGGATTCGCTACTGTGT
>JACOVN010000017.1 GCA_016177315.1 Candidatus Woesearchaeota archaeon | reverse complement strand
GTCATAGAAAGCTGTATTTTTCTCTCCTATAAATTATTTTGCATCGAAACAATCGAAAATCCCAAGGATTTTCGAAACCTTTAAAAATGCACTATCCTATCTTTCTCAACTATGAAAAGAGAGGTGAGATTCGCGATACTGTTTTCCATACTTCTTATAGCTTTTTTCCCAGCATTAGCCCATGAGGAAGAGGAAGGCGGGGAAAAGGATAACCACCATGCTCTTGTGGATGAAAAACTGGAGCAGGCAAGGAATATCTCCTTTATTACAGGCATTGTCGGTGCTATAATCATTTTTGCCTGGCAGTTCCTCTCCAAGAAAAAAAAGAGCAGCAAGGAAAAAATCAAGGGCAGCATTATCTGGGTTGTTTCTCTGGCAGTTGTCTTGGTTCTTGCTTACTCTGTTTACTATGTAAAAATAACTGGTGCTGAGAAAGAGGGCCTGATTGTCTGTGAGGGAGAGCAGTGCTTCTGGGCAGCGCACATCCATGCAGAAATGGAAGTTACTGTTTGTGGAGAAAATATCCGTTTTGAAAAGGAGGAGGGAAATCTTGGAGAAGCCCACACTCATAAAGAGGAAGCCTTGATCCATTGGCACGATAAAGTTCCGATTGATCCGAATACCAAGGAAATTTTAGACAAAAAGCCATTAATGCTCGGAGCGTTCTTCGAGCAGATGGAGTACCCCTTTGACCATGGGTGCATTGGGGAGTACTGCAACGGCGATGCTTGTCCAGAGGGGAACATTGGAACTTTGCAGATGTGGGTCAATGGTATCGAGAATGATGAATTTGAGCAGTTTGTCTGGAAGGATGGAGACCAAATTAAAATTATCTTTGGCTGAGGTGAAAGCATGGCGAAGAAGGAGGTTTGTGGAGCATGCGGAAAATTGCTTCAGAGAAAATTCATTACCGAAGGCTTGAAGAAATTTTGCTGTCAAGAGTGCTGCGATACTGCAAAGCAAGGAAAAAAGAAAAAGAATGTGTGTGAGTTTTGTTGATCATGGCGGGAAAACCCAAGAAAGCAAAGAAAAAACATGTCTGCGAGTTTTGCTAACTAGCAAAGCAATCAAAGAACCATGACAGAGATCAACCTACCTTTAATTATCGGAGCTTCTTTGATTGATGGCATTAATCCCTGTGCTTTTGGCGTCTTAATCTTTCTCTTGGCCTATTTGACAGAAACAGCCCACACCACAGGGAAAGTTTTCCGGGAAGGAGTTTGCTATATCCTTGGGGTCTTCCTTACCTACTTAGCGGCAGGCTTATTGCTGTTGCCTGTTTTGCAACAATTGGGAAAATTCTCAGTCTGGAGCTATTACATTTTGGCAGGAATCATCATCCTTTTTGGTTTGTTAGAAATTAAGGATTTCTTCTGGTACGGGAAAGGATTTTCTCTCACGATCATTCCAGGAGAGGTAGAGAGAATCAAGCTCTACATCAAGAAAGTCTCTGACAGGAACATGACAGCTTTTGCCCTTGGTGCTTTTGTTGCCCTTGTAGAGCTTCCTTGTACTGGTGCTGTGTACGTTGCTGTTTTAACCTTAATGACCTTGGCAGGCGTCAATGCAACCAACATATGGTATTTAGTTCTTTACAATTTTATTTTTGTCTTGCCCTTATTCGTCATCCTGTTTTTCTTCCACAAAGGCATTGAAACCCACCGCTTTGAAGAATTCCGGCAGAAGCACAAAGGCTTGATGAGACTCTTTATAGGCCTCTTGCTCATCCTGCTCGGCATTTGGATGATTCTCAGTATTAATGTGCGATTCTAGAAGTCCAGCAAGCTTACCTGCTTATGCCCCTGCACCATTTCCTGGAAATTCATGTTCGTAAAGCTTAAAATGGAGTCTGCAATGGGTTGTATTTGTTTCTCAATGTAATGCTGATAATCGATGCTGCTCTGTAACTGCTCTAAAGGCTCTGGCCCGTTCAAGGTCATGATATACTCAATCAGTCCTGTCTTTGTTCTGCCCATTTTTCTTGCTGCTTGGATATGGGGAGGGGTTGTTTTGGTGTATTCCTCAACACTTTTTCGAATGGCTTTTTTGTAGATCAACAAATCGTCATGCTTCCCTTGCTTTACCTCTTCTACAAAATCCTTGACAAAGATGGTTGGCGATTCACCATTAAAGACCTTTCTCAGCAATTCTGCCTGGAATTTCTTTGCCAAATCCGTCCAGTCCCTCCTCACCTGCTCTAAGCCAACAAAATCCAGTATTTCTTTTCCCTGTTCCTCCAGAATGCCTGCGTACCGTTTCTTTGCCCCGATGTCTGTCCCTCGAATCCTGGGCATGAGGAACTTCTTGTACACTTTCTCAAACTCCAGCTGCAAAAAACTTTTCCTTTGATAGTTTTTCTGCGTATACGCCTGGAAAAAGGCATTGATGTATGCCTCAATTTCCTGTGCTTTCTCCTTGGCTTTTTCCTTATGTATTTCTCCAAGATGCACGAAAATGGAATCAGTATCACCATAGATTACTGTATAACCTAATTCCTGGATTTTCTCTGCAGTCAACTTAATTAGGAACTGTCCAAAGTGGGTGATGGCATTGGCCATTTCCAGGTTGTAGAATCTGCAGGTAGGATTTGCTAATACACCAAAGAAGGAATTCATCAGGATTTTGATGGCATTGGAAGCCAACGTATCCTTTTCCTTCTTTGCTCTGTCTCGTTGCTCCCACAAGTCTTGAATCAGCATGGGAAGAATTCCTTCCTCGTTCAAAAAGAAAGCCCCATTGGGCGCTTGAATCAACCTTTCCTGAGAAAACTGCTTTGCCCTGTTACTCTCTACAAAGCAACAGGGATCGATGTTGAAAGTTCTGATAATGGAAGGGTACAGGCTCTTGAAGTCAAAGACCAGAATATTTTCATAAATGCCTGGCTTGGAAGACATGACATGCCCTCCCGTAATTCTCTTCCCTTCTTCATTCACATTCGCGCTCGGTGCAACGATTTTCTTTTTCTGCAATTCTTTCAAGTACAAGGAATCCAGGGAAGCAATGCTTGCATTGACCCTGTCCAGCTGCATCCTGGTCAGCATGCTCCTTTTAATAGACAGTTCCAACAGCTTGGTTTTCTCTATGATTTTATAGACCAGTTCAGCATCATGGAGATTATAGGCAATGAGTTTTGCAGGATCCTCTTGGTACAGCCTTGTAACCTCTTCTCTCTTCTCCTCATTGCTGATCATCTTCTCCTCTCCAAGAATTGCCTTAGCGGCAGTGTTCAGCTTGTAATCTTCCAGCCTAAGAAAGGACATCTTTGCCAATCGGATTCCATCCAAAACAATCCTGCCTGGAAAGTCTGCTTTGGAGTCCATAAAGAAGGATTCTGTCAAGCGCAAACTGCAGAGATCGTCTGTTCTGCCCAGCTTGAATGGAAGCTTGTAGAAGTCACATCGTTGCTTTAACACCATAAAGTCAAAGTCAATCAAATTCCAGCCAACAATGACATCTGGATTATGGGAAAGGATCTCTTTCTGGAAGGCTTCCAGCATTTCTTTCTCTGTTGTGAAACAGGTTGTATGCTGGAAAGAGCCTTGCTTGGTGATCAAGACTTTTTGATACCCCTTGCCATAGAGGGCAATGGAGTAAATCTGCTCTGCATTCCTGTCTGTCTCAATATCCAGAGAGAGCACTTTCAGCATTGGCTGGAACAAGGATGGAGAAAGTGTTGGCTCTCTGTATACTCTATCCACATAGGTTCCTTTCTCAAACTCTCCTTGCATTTCCATGCATCCTTTGATGTCGAAATCGATGAGGAATCGGTATGCAAACCGTATGTCAGCTTCATAGCAGGGAATGTTGTGGTTTTGCAAGAGCTTTCTGGCGTCCCCCACTTCTCTCGGAATGTTCAGCGTGACCTTCCATACAGAATTTCCATCAAAATCCTTAAAGCCTGTTTTTGCATATTCGGCGGGCAACAGCCTCCTTGCCTTTTCTTCGTCCCCTTGCTTGATATAGAAGTATGGCCTGTACTGGTTAATCGTTAGGAAGCTCTCTCCTGTTTCCAGCCTTCCGAAGAGCCAAATGTACGCCTTTCCTCCCTCTATTCTATAGGTCGGATAAATGACGAAGCCCCTTGCCATGGTTTCCCCGGGGAAACGGATGGTGAAAAGATTTAAATAGTTTTATGTTCCAGGCAGGGAATATGGAAAAAGGGATCATGTTTGGCCTGATTGGCATGGGTGTTGCCATTCTCGTCGCAGTTATTTTCGTTGTCCTAGTTCTGGCTGGACCCTCTATCAAGGAAAAGCAGGAGGAGAAGCAGGCTGCGACAGCAGCAAGCGCTGTTATAGAAGCTATCCAAGGGCTGGAGAGTAAAATTGCTCAGGGAGGTGTTCAGAGGCGGGATGTGGATACCATTATTGCCAAGCTCAACACCATCCAGGATGATGTCAGCACAGTCAAAAGCTCTGTTCAAGGCCTAGAAACCAAGCCAGCATCACAGCCCGCCACAAGCAAACCTGCTGGCATCAAGTTCAATTTTGAGGATCCCATCAACAGCTTAACCAAAGAAAACTGTGATGATGCAGAGACCAAAATGAAAGATTTAGTGCAAGAAGCAGAAGATACAATTGAAAATGTGGATGGAAAGTTGAATGATACAGAGAAACTGATAGACACACTGAGGAGCAGGAAGAATAATGAAACCAATACGACATTGCAGGATGCCTATCAGAAGCATATCGATACGCTCAAGGACTGGGAAATAGATTTAGACGATGAGAAGGAAGAATGGGAAGATAAGTTAAATGAGCGAGAAGATACCTTAACCGATGTGGAAGATGAGTGTGAGAG